>JAKASH010000209.1 GCA_021828225.1 Acidobacteriota bacterium
ATCCGTGGGAGATGAAGCTGGTGGCGGCCAGCATCGCAGTCATCGTGATGATCTCGCTCTACCGCAAGATCCACGATGTGGCCCGGCTCATGCTGATCCTTTGGATCACAACACTGTTAACCACGGGATGGGTGATTGTCACCGGGCTCATCCACATGAATTATCACATGGCCTTCAGTTTTCCGCCGGAAGCCTTTCATCTGAACTGGGCGTTTCTGATTGGTCTCGGCAACGGAACGATCGTGGTGATTTACAACTACCTCGGTTACTACCAGGTCTGCTACCTGGGCGATGAGGTCAAGCGCCCGGAGCGGACCATCCCGTACGCCGTTATTATTTCAATCTTGGCGGTGACTGTCATCGATTTCCTTCTTTCCTACGCGTTTGTTTCTGTCGTTCCCTGGCAGGACATGATCAGGCAGGGCTCACGGGCAAATCTTGCCGTGGCTTCAGTCTTTATGCAGAGAATCTACGGCCACTGGGCAGCGGTTCTCCTGACGGCCATGATCCTGTTCACGGCATTCGCCTCGGTCTTTGCTCTGATGCTGGGCTACTCAAGGATCCCCTACGCAGCGGCGCGGGATGGGCTGTTCTTTGGCTGGTTCGGATCGCTTCATCCTAAAGGCGAGTTTCCAAATCGTTCTCTCCTCATGGTCGGAACGCTGGCAGCAGTAGCCAGCATGTTCAAGCTGGGTGAAATCATCACCGGCTTGATGGTGGCGCGCATCCTGATTCAGTTCGTCGGGCACACCATCGGGCTGTTCGTCCTGAGAAAAACTCAGCCGGAAGTCAAGTTGCCCTTCAAGATGTGGCTTTACCCATTTCCGGCGATTTTGGCCCTCGTGGGGTGGTTGTACATCTTCGGAAGTTCTGCTTTCCAGCCCGGCGGATGGAAATTCATGGCCTATGCATTCACCACCATCTGCGTAGGCATCGCGGGTTACTTCATCCTCGCGTACAAAAAGCGCCTCTGGCCCATGGCTTCGCGCGAGCAGGCGTGAATGGTACGCATCCCGGATGTTTTAAGATGATGTCATTCGGCGAAGGACAGCAGTTTTTCCCTGATGGAAGCAGTCTGATGCCGATCCGCAGACAGCAAGGAAGAGCTCACGCTCTTGTTCTGGCACTAAACAACTGTTGATGGGGAGATCAACATGAAAAACGTTTCACGACGCACTTTTTTAAAGAACTCCGTAGCTTCGGCAATAGGAGCAGCGGGCTTACTTTCTTCTTCGGGCCTTGTTGCCTTCCCGCAAGAGCCGCACATGAAGTTCCCAACCGTTCCGCGCCAGCGCCTTGCCGCAACCACATGGCCGTTTCGCATGTACATGCTGAGTCCTGCGAACCGGTGGCGCAACCCCAAGCTTCCTGGAATGGCCTTGAAAGATTTCCCGGCGATGGTGGCGGCGAAATTCGATCTCCACAATGTTGAGCTTCTTGCGGACCATTTTCCGTCGACCGACAAAGCATATTTGCAGGAACTGCGCGGGGCCGTGGAAAAGGCCGGTTCGCACATCATCGATATTCCCGTTGGCGGCAAAGCAAGCTTCTACGATCCCTCTGCCGACAAGCGGCAAGAGTCCATCGATTACGGAAAGAAATGGATCGACGTTGCCGTTGCCGTCGGCTCACCGAGCGTCCGCCTGCATATTGTCGGAGCAGAGGGAGTTGTTCCTGACGCAGACCGGGCCGCGGAAAGCCTGAAGCAGATTGCTGCTTACGGGGCTCAGCGCAACATCCTCGTTAATCTTGAGAACGATAACCTGGTGACCGAAGATGCTTTCTTTGTTGTCAGGGTCATCGACAAAGTCCAGAGCCCTTACCTGCACGCTCTTCCTGACTTCGCGAATTCCATGCTCAGTGGGGACGCGGCATTCAACTATGATGCTTTGGCTTTGATGTTCCGGCACGCCTACAACATATCCCACATGAAGGATTCCGAAGTGGGCGCCCACGACAAGCTCTACACGGTGAATGTGGCCCGGATCTTCAAGATTGCTGAGGCAGCGAACTATCGCGGTTACTACTCGCTCGAATGGGAAGGGCGTGGCGGGGCCTACGAAGGCACTAGCAGGCTGCTGAAAGAGAGCCTGAAGTATTTGCGCTAGCAGGGGCTTCGAACGAAATGCCGCGCACCCACGCGCTTGAGTTGAGTGACTTGGGTCTTGCACAGGGGCATTCTTACGAGGCCTATGGCGCGCTTAATGCGGACAAGCCGGTTGCCATCCAGGCAGGACGCCTCGTGATCGCCCATCAGCCGCCGCACTCGGTACGGCTGATCAAGATCATCGACACTTCTGTGCCTGCGGCGGCTCCTTCGGTCACTGCGGATGTTCCAAAGCCAGCGCAGGCGGGTGAGGTCATCCATCTGCGGGCCGCCGATGGCGTCCCGGCACTTTCGTACCACTGGGATTTTGGGGGCGGCACCACCGCCAGCGGCGAGGCGGTGAGCCACACCTTTACGCGGGCCGCGGACTACAACGTCAAGTTGACCGTCGATGGTGTCGATGGAATTCCCGCCGAGAAAAGCTTCACCATTGCGGTTCAGGGAACACTGAAGACGGCTTTCCATCTTCTCGAGAACCGCCGCTATGTGGAGTGGGGCAGTAAGTACTTTAAAGGCAACAGAAGAGGGGCGGAGAGCAGTTGTCGGGTGGGAAGGGTGCTCTCTGCCTGCATCTTAAGTCATGCATTCGGTGACGGGGCGGATTAGAATGTCGGGGAGTGAAACCGGTGACGCTTTAACCTTGCAAGAGTTTTGGCTGCCGGATGCTCCCAGAAAGGATTGAAACTCAATATAAATTATGCCTGATAATTGTACGATAGTAGCTCCGGCCCAACAGCGGTTGAAAAGAGTCCTGACCTTGTGGGACCTTATCTTTTATGGCCTAGTGCTTATCCAGCCCACGGCGCCGATCCCGCTGTTTGGCGTAGCTCAAAAATTATCGAACGGCCACACCGTGACCACAATTCTCATCGCCATGCTGGCGATGATGGCGACCGCATTTAGTTACGGCCGTATGGCTGCTGTTTACCCTTCGGCCGGGTCCGCCTACACCTATGTGGGCAGAACCATCAATCCTCATTTGGGCTTCCTTATCGGTTGGGCCATGATTCTGGATTACATCCTGCAACCTCTGATCGCTACGATTTGGATCGCCGTGGCCATTCACAGCCGCTATATTCCGCACATGCCTTACGCTGTGGCGGCGTTGCTGGTGGCTGGGATTTTGACCATATTAAATCTGCGCGGTATTAGGTCCTCGGCGCGGGCCAATAAAATCCTGCTGGCTTGCATGTGCGTGGTTGTAGCGGCGTTTCTCTATCTGGCAGTGCATTATCTTTATCATGTCGGGCACTGGGCGGGTCTTTTCTCGGTTCAGCCGTTCTACGACCCAAAAACGTTTCATGCCCATCAGGTCTGGATGGCCACATCGTTCGCCGCCCTCACCTATATCGGCTTTGACGGTATCACCACGTTGTCTGAGGAAGTTGAAAATCCCAAGCGGAACGTGCTGCTGGCCACCGTGCTGGTCTGTTTCTTGACAGGGGTATTGAGCGCGATCGAGGTCTACTTAGGCCAGCGGGTGTGGCACAACTGGCATACATTCACCAATCTGGAAACAGCCTTCATGGACGTCTGCCGCCGCGTGGGGGGCATGCCGCTGTTTGAGGCCATGGGCGCCATTTTGATTTTGGCCCTATTCGGCAGCGGATTGACGGGTGGCTTGGGGGCAGCCCGACTGCTCTTCGGCATGGGACGCGACGGGGTACTGCCCAGAAAGTTTTTTGGCCACCTCCATGACAAAACCAGCACGCCCACATACAATATCCTTCTGATCGGCGCCGTCGCGTACGCGGGGGCCTTGGGCCTAAATTATATCGGCAATGCCTTCGAACACGCCGGAGAGCTGCTGAATTTTGGCGCCTTTCTTGCCTTTATGGGCGTGAATTTCTCCGCATTTTGGCACTTTTGCGTTGTTCAGCGCCACCAGCGGCGGGTGAACCTTCTGAAGGATGCCGTTCTGCCGCTCATTGGACTCGTATTCTGCGCTCTTATTTGGTGGAACCTTAACATCATCGCAAAAACCGTGGGAGGTCTCTGGTTTGCGGTTGGCTTGGTGTACATCGGGGTGAGCACAAAAGGCTTCCGCAAGAGGCCAAAGGTGATCGATTTCAGCGAAGGGTAAAACGCAGAAACCTTACTTGCTCGATCAGCGGACGCTGCCAATTTCTCCTTAGTGAGGCTCTGAAACCGAAAATCTGAAAAGCCATAGACCCTCGTTTTCTACAACTCGCATATAATAGTGGGTCAGTATATCGACTGAATTCCTCATGGCTATTCGCACAGTTTATACACTTTCCAAGGATGACCCGGAAGCGCGCAACTGGGTTGCATTCTTCCACCGGCATGGTTACACGCGGCTCATCCAGCTCACCATTGAACGTGTCTTCTGGCTTGAAGGGGACATTGATGTCAGCAAGCTCCATCCCTTGCTGATCAACCCGCTTTATCAGGTGGGTTCAAACCACTCACAGCTTGATCCGGCGCAGGGGCCAGTGGTGGAGATCGCCTACCGTCCTGCTGTGACGGACCCGGAAACGCCTTCCATTCTTGAGGGCGCGCATGCGCTGGGAGAAACCGGGTTGCAGTTCGCGCGCCTGAGCCGCCGGTACCAGTTCACGGGGCTCGAGGAATCGGAAGCTCGGAAGCTCGCCTCCCGGTTTCTTTACAACAAGATTGTGGAACGCGTCCGCGAGCCGGGCGAAGTCGTAACAACTTTGCATCCGTCGGGCAAGCCCGATCCGGTCACGGAAATCTCCCTGCGCGGCCTCAGCGACCAGGAGCTCGAAGCTCTTTCGGTCGAGCGATCGTGGTACGCTCCGCTGTCGCAGATGAAAGCCATTCAGGCGCACGAGCTTCAGCTCGGAAGGCCGCACACTGACGCTGAAATCGAGATCCTGGTACAGAGCTGGAGCGATCATTGCTATCACACCACATGGAAGAGTCTGGGCCTGCTGAAGCGGCTGAGCCAGGCGACTGCGCGAATCAATCATCCTCTGGTCGTCTCGTCGTTCAAAGACAATGCCGGCGGGATGGAGTTCTATGAAGGCTGGGTGATCACGATCAAGGGCGAAACGCATAATTTCCCCAGTTCCATCGCGCCGTTCGGCGGCATCGCCACCAAACACGGCGGCGTGATTCGTGACACCCTGGGGTTTGGCAAAGGTGCTTATCCGATTGGCGGCACCACCGTGATGGGGACGATGGACCCGCGCATGGCCGACGAAGATGTTCCTTCCGGCGCCTTGCATCCTCAACTGATCCTTACCGAATCCATCCGCGCGACGGCCTATTACGTGAACCCCATGGGCATTCCCATGATGCATCCGGTCTACCGCTGCCATCCGGGCTATGCGAAGTGCTTTGCGCTCGGGCACTCCGTCGGCTTGATCCCTGCAAAGGACGCGCTGAAGGATTCGCCAGTGCCGGGCGACATCGCGCTGCTGATTGGCGGTGAAACCGGGCGCGATGGAATTCACGGCGCGACGGCCAGCTCAACCGGAATGACCGGCGCGACCCTGGAAAAGGAATTTGCAGCCGTCCAAATCGGCCATCCGATTACAGAGCGCCGTTTTACATCTGCGACTCCCGTGCTGCGCGATGCCGGATGCATTCGAGCCATCACAGACCTCGGGGCCGGCGGAATCTCTTCTGCTGCCGGAGAAATCGCCGCCGAAACCGGCGTTGACCTTGATCTTGACCGCGTTCGCTTAAAGGACGCCAGCCTGACTGCATGGGAAATTCTTCTATCCGAATCGCAAGAACGGATGCTGGTGGTGGTTCCGCTGGAAAAGCTCGACGAGGCGAGAGAAATCCTCGACCGGTGTGACGTTGCCCATGTCGAGTTCGGGCGTTTTACCGGGACGCAAGGGCTCCGGGCAACGTGGCACGGCAAGCAGGTTGTGGACCTCGATATGGCGTTTCTCTGGAAAGGCTGCCCGATCGATCCCAC
>JAKASH010000210.1 GCA_021828225.1 Acidobacteriota bacterium
CCAGGGATTGGGACCTGCCACCGGTCCATAGCGCGCCGACCAGGCAAGATAAATCAGGGGAATGACATAGCCGAGGCCGAGGATGGAGGCTCCAGCCGTCGATATGACATTGAGAGTTTGAAATTCAGGCGGATAGACAGCATATCGCCGTGGCATACCGAGGTAACCCAGGATGAATTGCGGGAAGAAAGTGAGATTGAATCCGACAAAGATTATGATGGCGGCGACTCTCGCCCATCCGTCGGGGTACAACCGACCGGTCATCTTCGGCCACCAATAATGAATCGCTCCCATGTAGCCCATAACAGCACCACCCACCATGATGTAATGAAAATGAGCGACAACAAAATAAGTATCATGGAGATGCTGGTCAAGCCCAGTGGTCGCAAGATACAACCCCGTTAGACCGCCGATAGTGAACAGCCCGATGAACCCCAGCGCATAGAGCATCGGAGCTTCGTATGAAATTGAACCCTTGTAAAGGGTCGCTGTCCAATTGAAGACTTTAACCGCGGACGGGATTGCCACTGCCATACTGAGGGCAGAGAAGACCAACCCGGCATAAATTGACTGGCCGCTGATAAACATGTGATGGCCCCATACCAGAAAACCGATGGCGGCGATCGCAACGCTCGAGAATGCAACGAAATGATAGCCGAAGATTTTCTTCCTGGAAAAGGCGGTAATCAATTCGCTGATCACACCCATCGAAGGCAGAATCATCACGTACACTGCCGGATGCGAGTAGAACCAGAAGAGGTGCTGAAACAGGATTGGGTCGCCGCCGAGAGCGGGATCGAAAATGCCGACGTGGAACACCCGTTCAATGATGATAAGAGCCAGCGAAATAGCGATCACCGGAGTGGCAATAATAAAGATGATGCTGGCCGCGTACATTGCCCAGACGAAAAGCGGAAGCCGGAACCAAGTCAACCCGGGCGCGCGCATTTTGTGAATTGTCACAACGAAATTGAGCCCGGTCAGGATAGATGAAAAACCCGCGATAAAGACGCCGGCTGCGGTAGCCATCACATGAGTGTTCAAGTAAAGCGTGCTCAAAGGCGTATAGAAGGTCCATCCGGTATCGACTCCACCTGCGATCAGCGCATAAAGAACAAAGGACCCGCCTGTCATAAAAATGTACCAGCTCATCAGGTTTAGGCGGGGAAAGGCCACATCGCGTGCGCCAATCATCAGCGGGATCAAAAAGTTGCCCATCACGGCAGGGATGGATGGCACGAGGAAAAAGAAAATCATGACAATCCCGTGCATGCTGAACAACTTGTTGTACGTCTCTGGCTCTACAAGCAAGCCCTGAGGTTCAAGCAGGTTCAGGCGCATCAGCGTTGCTGCCACGCCGCCAATCGAGAAGAAGAACGTGATCGAGATCAGATAGAGCCAGGCGATACGCTTGTGGTCGGTGGTAAGCAACCACGACTTAATACTGTAATCTGCGTTCAAATAATGAACGCGCGGCTCGATCAGAGCTTCTGTACTATTCATGGTTTCCCCGTATTTCCTTCTTTTGAGCCCTGCGATTTAATATAGGCAGTGAGCTGCAGAATCTGCTCCTCGCTCAGTTGCCCCTTAAACGTGGGCATGATAGCTGGATACCCGTTCACAATCTGAGAGGACGGATACAGGATCGATTCTCGAATGTACGAGTCGTTGGCGATCACCGTCTGGCCATTCGACAGCAAAACCGGCTTTCCATAGAGGCCCGCGAACGGCGGTCCTTTGCCGGTGCCATGGCAGGTAATGCAACCATACTTGTTATACAGAGCTTCTCCCTGATCTGCCATGGTAATCCCTGAAACCCCGCTCCGGAGCCACCTTTGATAGTCTTGCTGGCTCATGACATAAACCCAACCTCGCATGAGGGAATGTCCCATCCCGCAATACTGGTCGCAAAAAAAACGGTATTTGCCGATGCGGGTTGGCTCAAACCATTCCGTGGTGTAGCGGTCGGGCAGGACATCCATCTTCATCCTGAACGCAGGAACAGAAAAATCGTGAATGACGTCTTGGGATGTCATGGTGAGCTTGATCGGGACGCCGATTGGAATGTGCAGCGCGTTAATCTCGCGCAAGCCATTCGTGTGCTCAATCTGCCACATCCATTGTTTGCCAATAACGAAGATCTCCGTAGCATTCTTAGGCGGGGTTGCGTTCCTGACAAAAATCTCTGCTCCCCAGAAGTACATGATGACAACCAGGATCATTGGAATGACAGTCCACGTAACCTCTAGCGGGATATTGTTGATGACCTGATTCTTTGGGGGTGGCTCGTCTTTCGCCCGGCGGCGATACTTGATGGCGAAATAGAAAATGAGCAGGAAGATGAGTGCGCTGAAGAAGACCGACACCGCCGTCATGAAGTAAAAAAGATGATCGACTCCCGGGGCATTGGCCGAGGCTTCCTGCGGGAATAGTGGAAACGCATGTGGCATTTTATTCTCTTACCCTCTTCAATTCAGGCCCTTTCATTCCGACGGGCCGTCTATCTTTCAGCCTTCGCAGAGGTCTGCGTGGCGAGCACTCTAGCCTGGGCGTTACGTCCGCCGCGAAACAGAACAATTAAGAAAACGCCTAAAAGAATTACGGTAAGAAGCCCGGCGATGAAGAGCACGCGCGTGATAATCAGACTGTACTTTCCCGTGGCCGGATCGTAACGGCAGCAAAATAACAGGATTGCGTCAACGGGAGAACCGATTTTCCCGTTTGATGCTTGGACCAGAGCTAGGCGAAGCTGTCCGGCGGGATAGCGAATGCCGTAGAAGTACTGCGCAACCTTGCCTTGGGGTGTCAGGATCATGATGGCGGTGGCATGGTAATACTGCCCGTTTCGGGGATCATAGTTATATCGGAATCCGACGGCTTTGGTTAGGGCTGTGATGGATGCCTGATCGCCCGTCAGAAAGTGCCATCCTGCAGCCGCGCCCTTGCGGTTATACATGTTCAGGTACATGGCTCTCTTCGCGTAAGCTTCGAAAGGGGTGTCCCGAGGGTCAAAGCTGACGGTGAGCACGTTGAACTGCTTGCCTACGTCAAACGGAAGCTCCCGAAGGCCCTCCACCAAGCCATCTTCCACCATCGGGCAGAGTCGCGGGCAATTGAAGTAAACCAGTGACAGGATCACTGGCCTCTTCCCGAAGTAGTCTCCCAGGCGAACAGTCTTTCCCGTCTCGTCGTGGAATACAAGGTCCAGCGGAACTTGGTGATTCAATTCCTGAGAGATCCCGACATTTTTGAGCTCGGCAGGCAGTACCTTGGAATTCTGCGCAGTTGCTCCACCCTGAGGAGGTCCCTGAAATCCCCGTGATTGAAGGATCTTCGACAGTTGAGCCCGCGTTGTGAGCGGGAAGGCGAAACCAACTAGCGCGCAGAGGGCGAACATGATCCCAATTCTAATCCACGGCTGGCCGATCAGCGCTTGCCTCTTAGAACTTGAATTACGTTTAATGTGCTCCTGGGTCATGACAATCCCCAATTTTCTGGCAGCCTCCTGGCCGCCCGCTTCGACGTTCATCCTAGTGTTGCGGCATATAGCCTTGAGGAACCGTATACTGCTGGACCTCACCCGGCTGTACCGCACCCTTTGGTGTTTCGCTGTTGCGTACAGGTAGACCCTGTTTGAGTAAGAGAGCCATTGCGCGCTGTATTGGAATTCGAACGATACCGTCCTTTCGGTCAACCCATCCGTAAGTATTAAGAATCTCGCGCTCATGTTGCAGATATCGCTGCAGGTCAGCCGCTGGATGCGCCTGTAAGCGAGGTACACCTGCAGGCGGCAATACGCGGCGGCCTGAGAGTGATGACGCCGCCGGAGGATATGTCTGATGAGTTCTGAAGTATACAAGCGTGCCCCAGCTTACCAGGAAGCCTGCCGCTACAGCAACGGCAATCGCGGCCGCGAAATAGAGCACGTAGCGAGGAACGGCCTCACCCGTTTCATGGCGGTGCTTGCTATTTTCGGAATGAGTTTTGTTCTCATCCATGCTGAACTACTCCCTCAAACCGTGGATCGTGCAACGGGAGGCGAGGCTTGGTCTTGAGCTGGCGAACGAATAGCGCCAGCCACAATCCTCCTATCCCAAAAGGAGCAACGATATCCATCCAGTTGATATGAGGACCAAGTGGATAGAATGCCGGCATGATAAACCAGTAGAGGTCAATCCAGGTCATGACAACCAGGCACGCCCCAACCGCGGCCAGAGCCCTCATATGCCTCTTGACCGGCCTGTTCAGAAGCAGCACAAAGGGTACAGCAAAGTGGAAGAGAACGATGAACAGCGCAATCCACATCCACCCTCCTGTGGCCCGAACCGTATACCAGAAATTCTCGTCCTGCAGGTTGCCGGCCCAGATGATCAAAAACTGCGCGAAAGACATGTAAGCCCAAAGCATGACGAAAGTCAGCAGTAAGTTGCCGAGATCGTTGAAGTTTTGCGGAGTAATCACACCCGACAGCGGCTTGTGTCTTGCCAGTAACAGGGTGACGACAATGGTGAATGACATCGCCGCAAGCGCCGACATAATAATGAAGATCATGCCAAATATGGTGGACGAAAATTTGGGTTCGAGCGACATCACCCAGTCAAAGGACGCCCAGCTTATCGTTCCGCAGTAAATCAGTAGTCCTATGGCGCTGAGGTTGCCAAGACTTCGCAAAAGATTTCGGTCTGAGCCCTTGTCCTGCTCGGAAGATAACTTGTTGAGGAAGTACGCAATGATGATCCACGCAGCAAAATAAACGATTGCACGCGCAAAATAAAAGGGCGGCCTCAAATAGAAAGCCTCGAAAGAGGACCCGTTTACGACCGGATACAAGTTCGGATCGGAATGCCCAACGACCAGCGGAATAAAGAGCAGCGCCAGCAGAGGAAACGTCCTGCTTCCCGCCTCGAGTGTGCGCCGAATCACGAAGCCCCATTTCCCCCCTACCAAGTGGTGCAACATGAGAATCCCGAAGCACCCCCCGGCTATTAACAACCAAAAGAGATATGCAATGAGGTAAGCCCGAAGGAACCCTGTCCAGTTAGAAAAGGCTCCGATGGCACATGCCGCCAGAGCTACCACACCGACAATCAGGAACCAGAGCTGGGCACGGTTGAGTCCGGACTTCAGGGTGTCGGTTTCGTTCATTTTGCCGATCCTTCAAGTTTCTTAAGTTCTTTGGGCGGAACGTCGCTCAAGGGGGCATCCTCGCTTAACTGTAATGCACGGATGTAAGCTGCGATACGCCATCGGTCCTTTGGAGAGACGCGGGCTGCGTAACTGTACATCGTTCCGTAACCGTTTGTGATGACGTCAAAGATGTGGCCAACCGGCGCCTTCATTAAACGTTCGGTGTGATAAGAGGGAGGAGGTGGGAAGCCCCTTTGCACAATCATCCCGTCTCCGCTCCCCGTGAAGTCATGACAGGGCGAACAGTAAATGTTAAACCGTTGCTGGCCACGCTTCAAATCCTTCATGGTGATTGGAAACGGGAAAACATTGGCGACTTGGCCGTTGATCTTTCCGGCATAAAGTAACTCGTCGGTCCGGAGTTCACCGCGTGCAACCGTGCCAGGGACAACGGGACGGGCTGCACGTCCATCGTTAAAGAACGTGCTCGGATCAAGGGCCCTGTATTTTGGCTGGATATGCATATCCAGACGGCACCCCGCCATCAGCACCCCCAGGAATGCGATCGTTGCCCATTGGAGAGCCATCGCGGGGTTTCGACGGCGTGCTACCGGCCTGTGAAAGGAGGTGGACGATGCTGCCGTCAGCGAATATTGTCTCTGGCCCCTTTTAACTTTCAACTTCGGATACCTCGCGCGGATTGAGTTCCGTCAGGAACTGCTTTGTTTGTTCCAGATTAAACTTAGAATCCTCCGCCTCGATCACCAGGAAGAACCTGTCCTTGCTCGCCTGGGCAAAACGCTCCGCGTTGAACACGGGATGATATGGAGATGGCAGCCCGTTGAGGGCAAGCATCCCGAAAGTTGCCGACAGCCCGGCGCAGAG
>JAKASH010000211.1 GCA_021828225.1 Acidobacteriota bacterium
GTTGCAGCAGCTTGACGACGATCGAGCTCGATTTCTGGGAGCGAAAGCGGCCGTCCATGCGGCCGAAGCCCAGGTGGCGGCAGCGGAATCTGCCATTGTCTTTGCCCGATCCCAGGTGTTTGCTGCGGAAAAGGATGTTGAAGCGGCGAGGGCCACGATCGAGCGCCTGCAGGCCGACATTGACGACAGCGTCTTGCGCTCGCCACGGGATGGACGTGTGCAGTATCGCGTCGCGCAGCCTGGCGAAGTTCTCTCTGCCGGCGGCCGGGTGCTGAGCCTGGTTGACCTCAGCGACGTCTACATGACGTTCTTCCTGCCCACGGCTGAGGCCGGCCGTATTGCCATCGGGAGCGAAGCGCGGATCGTCCTTGATGCCGCACCCCAATTTGTTATCCCCGCCCGCGTCTCCTTTGTAGCCGATATAGCACAGTTCACGCCAAAGAGTGTGGAGACGGCCGAAGAGCGCCAGAAGTTGATGTTCAAGGTCAAGGCGCGGATTGATCCCGAACTGCTGCGCAAGCACTTGCGCAGGGTGAAAACCGGATTGCCCGGCATGGCTTACGTGCGACTCGAATCTCGCACGGAATGGCCACCCGAACTCCGGATCAGGGTGCCGCAATGAGTGAGCAGTTCCTTGCCTCCACGCCGATGTCAGCAGCGCCTGTCGCCCGCCTGCGCGAGGTCACCCTGTCCTACGGCAAAACGGTTGCGCTCAACGCGATCAGTCTCGACCTGCCGGCGGGACGCATGACCGCTCTGATCGGCCCGGATGGCGTAGGGAAATCCAGTCTGCTTTCACTTGTCGCCGGTGCTCGAGCGATTCAAAAAGGACAGATCGAGGTGCTGGGTGGCGACATGGCTGATTCACGCCACCGGCGCTCTGTTTGTCCGCGTATCGCCTTCATGCCGCAAGGCCTCGGCAAAAATCTCTACCCGACACTTTCGGTCTACGAAAACCTTGACTTCTTCGGTTGCCTGTTTGGGCAGGAAGCGGCCGAGCGTCAAGAGCGCATTCATACAGTGCTGCAGAGAGTGGGTCTGGCGCCCTTCACTGACTGGGCGGTCGGACAGTTGTCGGGCGGCATGAAGCAGAAACTTGGGTTGTGCTGTGCGCTGATCCATGATCCGGACTTTCTGATCCTGGACGAGCCGACGACCGGCGTCGATCCTTTGTCCCGCCGGCAGTTCTGGGAGTTGATAGCGCATCTGCGCGCCATCCGGCCGGGCATCAGCGTGGTCGTGTCGACAGCCTACATGGAGGAAGCAAGAGAGTTTGACTGGCTGGTCATGATGGACGCGGGCCGGGTGCTGGCTTGCGGCACGCCGGATGAACTGCTTGCGTCCACGGCCACCGGCTCGTTGGAAGCAGCCTTTTCAGCCCTCCTGCCGGAAAGCAGGCGTCGCGGTTATCGGGCCGTGGAAATCCGTCCGCAACCTGTCGAGGCAGAAGGTGAGGTCGCAATCGAGGCGCGGGACCTGACCAAGCGTTTCGACAGCTTCACGGCCGTGGATCATGTGAGCTTCCGCATCGTTCGCGGCGAGATTTTTGGCTTTATTGGCTCGAACGGATGTGGAAAGACGACGACGATGAAGATGCTCACGGGGCTGCTGCCGGCGAGCGAGGGCCGGGCCTGGGTTTTTGGCAAGGAGCCGGACCCACGCGACCTTGCCACACGCCGCCGCGTTGGTTACATGTCGCAGTCCTTTTCACTCTACTCCGAGCTGACCGTCAGGCAGAACCTGGAGCTGCACGCACGACTGTTCCATGTGCCTTCGGAAGAAATCGGCAGCCGCGTCCATGAGATGGCAGTCGGTTTTGACCTGGAGGGTTTGTTCGACGCATTACCTGATTCGTTGCCGCTGGGCCACCGGCAGCGGCTGTCGCTAGCCGTTGCGATGATCCACAAGCCGGAACTGCTGATTCTCGACGAGCCGACCTCGGGCGTGGATCCTGTAGCCCGCGACGCCTTCTGGCAAATCCTGATCGAGCTGTCGCGCCGAGATCACGTGACGATCTTCATCTCTACACATTACATGAACGAGGCCGAGCGCTGTGACCGGGTTTCGCTGATGCATGACGGCCGGGTGCTGGCCAGTGATACACCCTCGATCCTGATCAGAAGCCGCGGCGCAAAGACACTGGAAGAGGCGTTTATCAGCTATCTGGAAGAGACTCTGGCCGAAAGCCTTGCGGCTGCGGGGAAAGCGGCGCAGGAGGTTTCCGCCGAGCCCCTGGTAAGCGCCTCGCCGCCGGGTGGCAGGCAGCGCAGTTTCGATCCCGGCCGTATGTTCAGTTACACGCGCCGGGAGGCCCTGGAACTGCAGCGCGACCCGCTTCGCCTGGTGCTGGCACTGCTGGGCAGCGTGCTCCTGCTGGTCATCATAGGCTACGGCATCAGCATGGACGTGAAAGACCTGACTTTTGCTGTTCTCGACCGCGACCAGACGACGACCAGCCGCGACTATGCGCTGAACATCGCGGGCTCCCGCTATTTCATCGAACGGCCGCCCATCAGGAATTACAAGGAATTAGATGCCCGCATGCGACGCGGCGAGATCGGTCTCGCGATTGAGATCCCTCCTGGCTTTGCGCGCGATATCGCACGCGGCCGCCCGGTGCAGGTCGGCGCCTGGATTGATGGCGCCATGCCAACTCGGGCCGAAACCGTGGAAGTTTTCGTGCAAGGGGTGCACGCCCAATGGGTGGCAGAGCAGGCGCGCAAGGCAGGCGCCGGAGGAGCCACGGACCTGCCGCTGAACATCGAGACGCGGTTTCGCTACAATCCCGACGTCGAAAGTCTGAAGGCGATGGTTCCGGCGGTCGTTCCGTTGCTGCTGATCCTGATCCCATCCATCCTTGCCGCGCTCAGCGTTGTCCGCGAAAAGGAGCTTGGATCGATTGTCAACTTTTACGTTACACCTGCGACGCGATTGGAATTTCTGCTTGGCAAACAGATTCCATACGTGGTGCTGTCGATGCTGAGTTTTCTGTTGCTGACGCTGTTTGCGGTGACGGTGTTTCATGTGCCGGTGAAGGGCAGCTTCCTGGCCCTGACGGCAGGCGCGCTGCTCTATGTCACCGCGGCCACGTCTTTTGGCCTGCTGATCTCTACTTTCATGCGCAGCCAGGTTGCAGCACTTTTCGGCACCGCGATTCTTTCCATCCTCCCGGCCGTGAGTTTTTCAGGCATGATTGACCCGGTTTCTTCCCTTGAAGGCCCCGGCCGGCTGATCGGCAGGCTCTTTCCCACAACCTATTTCCTGATGATTTCTCGCGGGACCTTCTCGAAGGGCCTCGATTTCTCTCATTTGCAGGGCGCTTTTATCCCGCTGATACTCGTCGTACCGGTGGTGTTTGGTCTGTGCGTGGTTTTTCTGAAGAAGCAGGAGGGCTGAGGTATGCGTGCAGCCAATGTCTGGAACCTCGGAGTGAAGGAACTACGCAGCCTGGCCAGCGACCCGGTTCTGCTGTTCCTGATCGGCTATGCTTTTACCTTTGCAATTTACTGGTCAGCGACGGCGTCGCCGGAAACGCTGCACAAGGTGCCGATCGCCATTGTGGACGAAGACCATTCGCTGCTGTCAACGCAGATTATCAGCGCCTTTTACCCGCCTTATTTCGTGCCTCCCAGGCTGATTCCCGTGGCCGAAATGGACACGCGCATGGACGCAGGGCTCGACTCGTTTTCTCTCGACATTCCGCCTGAATTCCAGCGTGACCTGCTGGCAGGGCGCCCCGCGACGATTCAGCTCAACGTTGACGCCACGCGCATGAGCCAAGCCTTTACCGGAACTCGGTCTATCCAGATCATTGTCACCGACGAGGTGCGCGCCTTCCTCCAGCGTACTCGCGATGTTGCCGTGCCACCCGTGGATTTAGCCCTGCGGGTGCGCTTCAACCCGGAGCTGAACAAATCCTGGTTCGGCGCCATCATGGAGATCATCAACAACTTGACCATGCTCTCCATCGTGCTGACCGGCGCAGCCATCATCCGCGAGCGCGAGCATGGCACCATCGAACACCTTCTGGTGATGCCGGTTACGCCGTTTGAAATCATGACCGGCAAGGTCTGGGCGATGGGCCTGGTGGTGCTTGGCGCAGCGGCCGTCTCATTGGTTACAGTTGTGCACGGATGGCTTGCGGTGCCCATCCAGGGATCGCTCGCGCTGTTCCTGGCCGGCGCGGCACTCGACCTTTTTGCGACCGCAACCCTGGGCATCTTTCTCGCCACCCTCGTGCGTTCCATGCCGCAATTCGCTTTGCTGCTGATGCTGGTTCTGCTGCCGCTCGAGATGCTGTCCGGGGCCTTGACGCCACGCGAAAACATGCCCATGCTCGTGCAGCACGTGATGTCTCTGACGCCCAACACCCATTTCGTCGCGCTCGCTCAGGCCATTCTTTATCGCGGAGCGGGGCTGGAGGTGGTGTGGCCGCAGTTCGTCGCCATGGCAATGATTGGTGGGGTTTTGTTCGCCCTGGCGCTCTTCCGCTTTCGCAAATCAATCACGACAATGTCGTAAGAAGGTCCGGGGATGCCTGCCCTTTGCCGCTGCCCTGGTTTCCCGACCAACAGTTCCCAATATGTAAGTTAAAGTTGTCTTGAAATCTACTCCATCAGATCTTGCGAACTCCATCCAGAAGCGCAAACTGTCCGCGTGTTGATAACAGGCTTTCTTAATAAAGCACGTGATTCATACTACGTGTAAGGAAGGCCTATTCTCTACGGCAGTGTGTTACTACTTCTAGTTAAGCAGGGATACAGAGCGGGAGAGGGTTTTGAGGAAGAAATGACAAGACTCTGGCCATCGGCGGAGATATGGGCAGGACACTGAGGCCAATGGGCACGAATCACTTTTAGCCATCGATTGATCTTGCGGCGAAGGAATCGGTCTTCGGGGTGAATCCGGCAACCCAGTTGTTCCCTCAACCCCCCTTGAGCGAACAAAGGAATCGAGACCTTCCCACCCCTGAGCACCCAACTCTTCCAGGCAATCCAGACATAGAAATCAAGTACGCCCGGCGAGTTAGCCAGGGCAATCACGACTTCACGTTCTATGGGAATACGGTGTTGATCGATTTCATTGTAAAAGGCTTCGCTAAGCGTGATCGTGTTCGGATGGTCGCTGATTGAACTCGGACAGCATTTGCTGTTTTTCGTGAACCAGAGATGGACATGATCGAAGAAGTGAAACCTGGCCCAGTCGAGCAGATGACTCCCGGCTGGGTGATCTTCCGTGCCGAAGAAGATGGTCGAAGCAAAGATGCGCTGAAAACCTTGCGCCATCCGGCGGTAATAGCGGCCATCCTTGGGAAGCCGGAAGAAGTCCAGGATCCGGGCGGCGCTGTCGAAATGGACGGTTCGGCTCTTTTGCTGGAGGGCGAGTGTAGCAACCCAAATTGGAAGGAGTCTATCTTGCCCGAAAGGCAAGCCGAAGTCAGGATGACCAACAATGTGAAGGAAGAATTTTCCGTTCCGGCGCTTGTACACAAGCTGGTCTTTGGGAAGAGGACGCAGCGGAATGCCACAGAGCACGAATGGCCGGGCATTGAAGGCAATTTCCTGTTTCCGTTGCTCACGGTGCTCGCGAATGAGCTGAATGGCCTGCAAGCGTTTGGCCTGCATGGTGGTGATACCAATGGCCGGCAGGATTGATCGAACCGAAGCAAATGGTGCAGCCACTTGATTGGCTTTTTCCTCTTGCGAAGCAAGTGTAAGAGGCATAAAATCAGCGGCATGCGAGGTCCATGGGGGCTGGAACAACGGTGCAGAAAGGCTACGAGAGTGTACGGTTCGGGATCAGGAGCTGTACCAAAACTGTTCCAAAACCCTATCTATTTGGTTGGAAAAGGGTTCTACTTGAAGCGAAAGCAGGTTCCCGGAAATGATGTAAATTAATGGAATGAAAAGGAGATACTGGAATCTATAAAATGGGGCCAGATTGCTCCGGAGCAACAGGTCGGGGGTTCGAATCCCTCCAGGCGTACCAACTAACCCCTTCAGAATCAAT
>JAKASH010000212.1 GCA_021828225.1 Acidobacteriota bacterium
AGAAGCCGGCAAGCTGCTCTTGGCTCTTGTCATCTTTATGGAGCAGCACCGCGCCGCCTACATCGCAACTCGGTTGGCTCTCGCCTGGGCAACACCACACTGATAGCGTCGGAATCGAGACCGGCACGTGCCGTCCTCAACGGCGCCACTGCCTCGTCCAACCGATTCCTGGACACTTTGCGAACAAGTCTGGGCTTATGGTCTGCGACGTCGCTTCCGATCGGGCTTGATGCGAAGAAGGACTGGCGGCGAACCCTTCGCTGGGTTCTGGATTGCCCCGACCAACGGTGCATCCATCGACTCCTCGATCGCAAATCCCAGAGTCTCCAGCAAGCGGCGAACTTCACTCAAATAATCATCGTGAATCAGGAACCACTCGGGCGGGATGTACCCAGCTAAGTAAGGGCGGAAAGCGGCACTATGCAGCAAGGCCTGTTGTGCGTTTGGCTGCATGATCCGCAGCATCTGGACTTGGCGGAGTTGGACGCCCTGTCGGCTCGTCCAATTGCGGACGGCCACTTCCAGCAGAGACGGAACTCCTCCCTTCACATGGTCTCCGAGCCATCCCAGAATCTGTTCCGCCGTCATTCCACCCAGGCGCGCACGCCCGACGGACTGAGCTGTAATCTGCCAACCCGTTGTCGTGCGGTCGGCGATGCGGGCGAGACGCAGTTGCGAAATGCTCGTGCGGCCGTCGGGCGCGACGCTGCCCAATTCGTCGGTCGTCCAGGACGGCGCCGGATTCCCCTCATGATCCAGAATCGTCCAGCCCGAAAACCCCAAGGCCACTATCTTGGCGGTCGACGAAGGCAGCAGAAATAAGTTGTTATTCAAGGCCCGGCCGCGAGTTTGGGAATCCAACGGCCCAAAAGCCAGGACAGTCTTCGTCCGTAAAACCAGTGACTCACGACGGCCCGCCCATTCCGACAGCATCCGCTCGACGTTGGCTGGAAGTTCGGTCTTTCCATGCTCAGTTAGGAAAGCGCGAACCTCCTCCAGGGTCATGCCGGATTCCAGCGCCCGGTAGAGGGAATCACGGCGGAGCTCGAAGGTTTGGACGGGACTGTCGGCCCGCGAGGCGCTGGCGGCAAACCGGCTTAAGGTGCAAACTTGCCGGGCATCGGCTGAATCCAGATACGCCACCACTTCCAGATTAGGCTGCACGGTCAGAAAACGCGCCTCTCCCGACTTTGGAGTGGCCTCCACCTCTGGAGCGCCAAACACCACGCGACCCAACTCGGTCAGGCGAAAGCACGGGCGGACGTCATTGCCGGTCGTCTGGCCGCGCTCGACCAGCCCCAGGGTGGCCAGTGTGACCATCAGGGCATTCGCCGCCCAGACTGCCTCAGCCGCGAGCCAGAACGCCAGCATGCGCTCATCGCCCGCAGGGTATTGATCCCGCTTCTTGCCCATCTCGAACTCTGGATCCCAGGAGTAGCTCCCCCAGTAGAAGTTGATTTTCGTCTCCCGCGTTCTCTGCCAAAGGTCGCGCAGAAAAGTCTCCAGGTCGAGCCAGCAACTCGGCGCATGGGCTACGCCGCACAGCGCCCACACGAGCAATTCACGGGCGCGCGCAAGCGCGGAGGGCTCGATGCGAACCGAGTCGTAATTGCTGTCGCGGTCTGGAACCACGCCAATACCATCCTGCCACAGCGGCATGTGGAGCCAGGCGCGCACCCAGTGCCTTGCCTGTGCGGCGGGTGGCTGCTGCAGGTGCCGCTCTAGGGCTTCCTCGTGGATCCATCGGTGCTTGTCCCCAATACTGAGTATGTTCATGCTGTGGAGTAATTCGTAATAGAACGACTCCGCATCGGGCAGTGACATGGGGTCTTTTTCGGCACTGCGCAGGCCCACCTCTTTCTGTAGCCGCGCTCGCGTCGCCTTTGAGGGCGAATCGCCCTTGACCGTCAGCCAGGTCCCCATCGAGCGCAGGACGTCAGCCACCCGCCAAAGGTCCAGTCCCACCTGCGCGGACGAGCGGCGAGCAGAGCTCACTGCCTCGGCACAGGCGTGAGAAGCGCGCCAGGCAATAGGACGCGCGGGCTCTACCACCTGTGCCAGCGAAGGATGGAGCGTTAATTGAGAGTGGCGGTAGCGATCGGAAGTCCAGTAATACGAGCTGTAATAGTCGCTCACCAGGACAAATTTCTCTTGAAGTCCGGGGACGGGATCGCTCGCGCGCCAGTTGTCATAAGCCCGGTAATAGTAGTCAGAGGCTTGGTTTTTGGGTGGTGGTGGGATGATCCCCCGAGCATGCACCTCGGCAGTCAATAGGCCGCCGGACACCGTCGGACCGTAACGCACGAAGATGCCGAGAACCTGGCGCTCCCTTTCCGTCAGGCCAGCCAGCACACGCCGGGCGCTATCGCCATCGGCCATGGTCCGTGTTAGAGCGTCAATGCACTTCGCCTTGTTGAAGCTACCCGCTTCTTTCCCTGCCCAGAACCGCGCAGCACGTTTCAATTCCATGGAGCCATACAGATTGAGGTCGATCTTCACCGCGCGCGAAGATTGCAGGACATGGCCGAATTTCATTCCCCATCTCCAGTGAGCATCTTGGGAGTGTGCCCCGCCGCCAGGAGCGCAGCCTCGATTTTCCCGGCATTCCCGGGGTCGACCAGGGCAACGGTGTCAGAAAGGCGCGCCAGCAGGAACCTGCGAATGCGCGGATTGGCGGCCAATTCCGCCAGTTGTGCCGGCTCCGCCACCTCCACGACGGCCACGTTGAGATGCAGCTCCCGGCCCTCGGGCTGGAGCAACGGAAGAAGTGAATCCAAGATATCAGTTGAGGAGATCATGCCAACCTGCTCCTGTATCGCCGAACGGGACATCCGCGGTCATCCCGCTGCGCCGTCATTGGCCGGGAAAGGAAGCTCGGGACAATTCCACTCGGCCAGCTTCTTCCGGCGCATTTGGTCGAAATCGTAAATTTCATACTGATACCCCTGCTCGCAAAGAAATAACTGCCGCTTTAAGGCAAAATCCTGTTCGACCGTATCCTGCGAGACTAGAGTGTAGAAATGTGCCTGGTTCTCACCCGGTTTCGGACGCAGAATGCGGCCGAGCCGCTGCGCCTCCTCCTGTCGAGAACCGAAAGTTCCGGAAACCTGGATCGCCACCGACGCATCGGGAAGATCGACAGCAAAGTTGGCAACTTTCGAAACCGCCAGGAAGCGGATCGCGCCGGATTTGAACTGGGTGTACAACTCCTCGCGCCGGCTTTGGCGCGTGGTCCCGGTTAAGAGCGGGATTGAGAACTCCTCCGCCAATTCGCGGAGTTGTTCCACATACATTCCGATGATCAGGACCTGTGCATCCGGGTGCGAGGCCAGAATCTGGCGCACCGTATCCTTTTTGAGCGGGTTTTCCGAAGCGATGCGGAACTTGTCGCGCGGGGACGCGATGGCGTAATCCATGCGCCGTTCCTCCGGCATCTCGACGCGTACTTCGTAGCACTGGGCGGACGCAATCCAGCCTTGCCGCTCGAGCTCTTTCCAGGGCATGTCAACCTTCTTCGGGCCGATCAGCGCAAAAACATCTTCCTCCCGGCCATCTTCCCGCACCAGCGTGGCGGTCAGGCCAAGCCGCCGGCGGGCCTGCAGCCCGGCAGTCACCTGAAACACGGGGGCTGGCAGCAGATGCACTTCGTCGTAAATAATTAGACCCCAGTTGCGATGGTCAAACAACTCAAGATGGGCGAAGGTGTCGGTTCGATCTGCGCGCCAGGTAAGAATGTTGTAGGTGGCGATGGTCACAGGGCGAATTTCTTTCACGTGGCCGGAATATTCTCCGATCGCCTCGGCGGGCAGCGTGGTTTTATCGGTGAGCTCGGCGATCCACTGGTGTGCTGCCGTGACGCTCGTGGTTAATACCAGAGTGGAGGTCTGAAGGCGGGCCATGCACGCCAGACCGACGATGGTTTTCCCGGCCCCACAGGGCAATACGATCACGCCGGAACCGCCTCGCGCCGTACCTGCGGCGTAGAAGATTTCGGCCGCCTCGCGTTGATAGTCGCGCAGGTGGAAACTGGTCCCCCCGCGCGTCTCTCCACGCAGGACAATCTCCAACTGTTCACCCGCTTCGTAGCCTGCCAGGTCTTCGACAGGATAGCCGACCTTGATAAGGGTCTGCTTCAAACGTCCGCGTTCCGCCGGGTCAACCAGGAACTCGCGCGGTCCGATACGTTGACGCAGGAAGGATGCCACGCTTTCATGGCGAGCCAGTTCCTCCGTGAGCGCTGCCGCCGAAATGCTTAGCACCAAACCCCGGTCGTCCCGCGCGAGCTTCAGTCTTCCGTAGCGCGACGCGTACTCGGCAATTTCGATCTCCACATGGCGCGGCACATCGTACTTGGAGAGCCCGCGCAAGGTCTCACGGATCCATTCCACCGTCACCCCTGCGGCACATGCGTTCCAAATCGAAAGGGGCGTAATGCGGTAGGTGTGAACATGCTCGGGTGACTTTACGAGTTCGGCAAAACGCGCCAATGCATCCCGCCCCTCGACATAGCGAGGACTGTCCACCTCGACCAGAACCGTGTGGTCACTCTGCACAATGAAGGGATTTTCGTAACGCGCGGTGGACATGCGTTTTCTTCCAGCCTAGCTAGGCAATAGATTGACTTTAAACCCAAGTTCCCGGCAGCGCTGAACAAAATTGCTCGGATTCGACTGTGGCTTAATCAGCAGATAACCCGCGGGCGCCCACGCCTCCAGGTATCCCCTCAGGCGACTGTGCCGACGAATGGCGTCCAAAACCTCTGCGCTTTCGGGCTGGACTATCGCACTGCAGGCGCGAATCCGGATTTTGCCGCCCGAAGGCCGGTACTTGAGCAGGCTTTCAACCGTCGCAGGCAGGGGCCCGGATTCTTCCAACACTTCGCGCAGGTTTCGGTGTAACGGCCCTTGCGATGTTGCTTCCGTCAACTGCCGCTTGTCCAACTGGAATTCGATAACTCGGTCGATTCGCCTGATCCTGCAATGGCGGAACAATGGCACAAGCTTATCCGGCGGCAGGTCCGCACCGGCCAGCACGCAGAAGCTGGGAAGAACTTTGAGGTCAACGACCGGATCCGGCAGTTCCGGCTGTTTTGCGAGGCCTAAAATGATCGGTGCCGTGTCGCTAAGGCGGAACCAGCATTGCTTCCGGTGCTCGACTAATTCAGCCCAACTGGAAAGATAGAGGGCAGAAAGCAAGCCCTGCTGTCCGGGCCCGTCCAACCAGCAGTCCCAGCCTCCGACATCGTACTCGTGCGTCTTGAGACCCAATTGCTTGCCAAAATCGATCAAGTCCTGCGGGGGCAACTTGCTGAATTCAAGGAAAATATTGCCAACTTGGTCATTGGGGATCGCCACGTCCAAAAACGCGGCAGCGAACAAGGCAACAAGGTCATCCAGCTTGGAATTGATGGCGGACGTGGGCCGCCACACCCGAAACGGAGTGAACTGTTGAACCAAATCCAGAAAGGCTTGCCGCGTTGTTTCCTGCAAAGGCTGGAGTTGGTGGTTCCAAAATGCATCGCTGTATTTCGCAGGCTCATAGCGGGAACCTTGAACGTGCGGCCGGACGATTTTTGCCGTAACCAGAAACCGGCCCGTCGCTTCGAAGAGGTATTGATCGAAGTTTGCTTCCTTGCAGATTCGGTTCACATCGGTCTTGTTGGGGAATCCGTCGCCCTTGGCCGCAATCCGTCCAGAGAGGAGCATCGCGGCGACCGCTCGGCGCCAGTACTCACCGTATGGATAGACAGGGGCGTCATTATCCTCGAAAAGATTCGCGAGCGGCAGCGTCGTCTGCCGTTCGACAAAACTCCGCATGGAGCTGGGCAGGGTAACAGCACATTGCGAGTATGTGATCTTCGAACTCACTTTCAAGTCAAACGTATCCGGTTCCAAAACTTTGGGGGAGGCGGTCCTATAGACGGTAGCCCCTCGCTATAAAACTGAATTTTACAAGTGCAAACCCATTTCTACCAAATGAATTGGAGAGACGGAAGTAATTTAGCC
>JAKASH010000213.1 GCA_021828225.1 Acidobacteriota bacterium
CACGGGTGATGGAGTAGCCGCGATTCAGAATAGTCAGCGGGCTGCGCTCGCTGATCAGGGATGCGAAGTGTTCCAGGCGGTGCCGACGTTCAGTGATGATCCGCTCGATCCCGCCTTGCAGCCCTGTTTCGCGTTCCTGAACCGCCGCGACCCGCAGGCGGAGCGATCCGCGGATGTCATAGCGCGTGATGCCGGAAGAGATGCCGACCCAGGCTTCGCGGCTGGCATTCAATCTGGCGCCGATCAGCCTGTTCATTTCAGATTCAGTCCGGTCGAGTTGCGCTTTCCGTTGCTGGATCTGAACCCACCGGATTTCAAGCACCCGCTTAGGTTCAAAGCGAATCAGTTGGGCTGTGACTTCGAGCAAACGCCGCCGCCCGGTTTCAAGTCGGGCGCGAAGGCTGCGCTCCATGTCCGTCATAGCGTCGTCCAGGCGCTGGACACGCTCCAGAACGCGCGTGGGAAGGTGCAGAAGCGCCCGATGCATCCGCAACTGAGTCAATTGTCCCCGGGCCTCGGAAATTCTGAGCCGGAGATTCTGCGACATGTGGCGCACCCGGTTCTGAATCTCGGCGAGAAAATCCTCTTTGCGATGGACCACCAGTTCGGCCGCCGCAGAGGGTGTGGCAGCTCGCATATCGGCAACAAAGTCCGCGATCGTAAAGTCAGTCTCATGGCCCACGGCGGAAATAATCGGGAGTTGTGAAGCGGCGATGGCACGAGCTACGATTTCCTCGTTAAAGGGCCAGAGGTCTTCAAGTGAACCTCCGCCGCGCCCGATGATGACCACGTCAACGATCGGATGCTGGTTGAAATACTCAATGCCTTCCACGATTTCTGCTGCCGCCCCATCGCCCTGGACCGCGGCTGGAAAGAGGACAATGTTCATGTTGGGAAAGCGGCGCCTGATCACTCGCAGGATGTCGCGAACAGCCGCTCCTGTCGGAGAAGTCACAACGCCGATTGCGCGCGGAAGGGTGGGCAAGGGCTTTTTGCGCGCCAGATCAAAAAGTCCCTCGGCGGCCAGCTTTTGCTTTAACTGCTCGAAGGCGAATTGCAGCGCCCCCAGCCCGGCCGGTTCGAGATACTCAACGTAGAGTTGGTATTCACCGCGCGCTTCGTAAACGCTCAGGTGTCCTCGGGCGATGACCGAAAGGCCATCCTGGGGTTTGAATTTAAGATATCGCGCCTGGTTGCGAAAACATACCGCCCGCAACTGCGCGGAAGTATCCTTGAGTGTAAAGTAGAGGTGGCCTGAAGCCGCTGCGCGGAAGTTCGAGACTTCACCGGTCACCCACACGTCCGGGAATCTTGACTCCAGCAGATCCTTGACCGCAAGGCTCAATTCCGCGACGGTATAGAGCTTTCGCTCGGGGACCAGGTTTAAGGGAATCTGGCTCAATTTTTTACCCGCAAGAGTTGACTTGCGACCCCGCTCCGGAGCACTCAATTCTGGGTTTCACAAGCCTGGAACGGTACTCCAAAATCACTTCAGGGCGTGCGGCACAACGGACCCTCCTTAATGCCGCGTAAGATGAGAAATCAACCACATAATCAAAGTGATCACGACGCTTAAAAGCAAGCAGGTGGTCAACGGGAAGTAGAAGGCTGAATTCTTGCCCTTCCATCTGATATCTCCCGGAAGATGGCCCAGGCCGAAAAAGGAAAACTTTGAACCCACCATCAACAGAATGCCGACGACCACAATCACCCCGCCCAGGATGACAAGCAGCCTTCCGATATCGGCCGGGAAACCTTGATTCATCAAGAGTCCTCTGCAATCAATCCTTTACATTGGCCAATGCTTTGTCAAGGTGTGGAAATGCTGCTGACGGGTCAGGATCGGGAAGCCGGGCGAAGGCGAAGGGCGCGCTGCGCTGGTCTCCCCGATGGACTTCGTGAAAGGTTTACGCTTTTTCCGCGTCTTCGCCTTCCTGCATGAAAAGGCTTGCGGCGCCGAAGATGCCCACATTTTTTTGAAGCTTGGCAGGCAGCAGAGGTGTACCCTTTGCAAAGCGGTTGATTGTGTATTGAGGAATCGTCTCGCGAATCTTGTCGAAGAGAGGTTTTCCGATCTGGGAAACGCCGCCCCCGATCACAATCGCATCCGGATCGAGCAAGGTGATCATCGACGCCAGCCACACACCGAGGAAAAAGCCGGTTTCATCGAGTATCGATTTGGCCACTGCATCGCCGGCATTGGCGGTCTCTTCGATCATTTCGGGCGTAATGCGGCTGGGGTGATTCTGGGTGCGCTCACGCAGAAGGCTGTCCAATGTATGCTCCTGCTCCAACTTCACGCGAGCGCGGCGCACAATGGCCGGCCCGGCTGCGAGAGCCTCAATACAGCCATAGGTTCCGCATCCGCAACGGTAAGGGCTGTGATAATCGATGGAAACATGGCCGCCTTCCGCCGCAACCCCATTCTTGCCATGGTAAATTTTCTTGTTGACGATAATGCCGGTGCCTATGCCGGTTGAGACCGTGACATAAAAGACGTCGTTGTACCCGATTGCAGCTCCGAACAGCACCTCTGCGAGTCCGGCAGCGTTGGCGTCGTTCTCGAGGCGAGCAGGAAGTTTGAATTGTTCTTCCACACGCTCTGTAAAGTTGATGTTGACCCATCCCGGCAAGTTGGGTGGATTGATCACGACGCCAGTGCGGGGATTCAACGGGCCGGGAGAGCAGATACCGATTCCCTTGACACGGTCGCGGCCGCCAGCCTGGGCGATCAGGCGCTTGATGACGGTCATGACTTGGCCAAGGCTTTTTTCAAAGCCCTCGTTGGCCTTTGTCGGAAGGGTAATCGTTTTGCCAAGACGCCCCTTCTTGCTTACCAGACCTCCTGCGACCTTCGTTCCTCCAACATCAATTCCGATGATCAGCTTGTCCATATCGATGAGGCCTCTTCCATTGTTCGAATTCGAGAAACACGCACCGGTCCTCAGTGCGTCGCTCCATTGTACATCAACCGTTTGGGGAACCTGCAAGTCTGTAAAGAGATGCCCACCACCGGCTGCCTGCTCTTAAACATCTTCATAAGCTGTGCTTGACGATAGGCTGGCGGTTATCTAAGATGGCACGAAGGCCGAATTCTTTATGGCCGTGATTGGGCTATGCTGAGACAACGCAAGCCGCGCAACAGCCGTCAAGCTCGGAGCTTACCCGCCAGAATCTCGATTCCGGACAAACTCTACTTTCGTATTGGGGAAGTGAGCGATCTCGCTCAAACCAAACCTTACGTCCTGCGATACTGGGAAACAGAGTTTCCAACTTTAAGACCCACGAAGAGCGCTTCCGGCCATCGGCTTTACCGGCGCCAGGACGTCGAAATGGTCTTTGAGATCAAGCGCCTGCTTTACGAAGAGGGCTTCACTATCGAGGGCGCCCGCAAGTGCCTGGCTGGATATTCGGGAGACGCCGCGGAAATAAAGCCGGTTCTTAATTCCAAACTCAGCGATGCCCATGTCGACGCCATCAAGCGTGAGCTTCAGGGAATCTTGACAATCATTTCGAGATGATGCTAGCGTTGACTTCTGTGCCATTCAGCCCATAATTGAGGATGAAGGCTCTAATTGCCGGGACGTAGCGCAGCCTGGTAGCGCACTTGCTTGGGGTGCAAGTGGTCGCCGGTTCAAATCCGGCCGTCCCGACCAGTGATTCGGCGAGGAGTGATGAGTGGCAAGTGACAGGCTATGAGGGCATGGATGCCTTCCGCTTCTCACTGGTCACTCGCCACTGTTCGCAGTTTATTCGGGGCGTGGCGTAGCCTGGTAGCGCGCTTGGTTCGGGACCAAGAGGTCCCCAGTTCAAATCTGGGCGCCCCGACCACTTATCTTATGTCGTTTCATTGGGTGCACCGACGTCCATAACCAAACACAACGGCTGCGTTTGGGCCAACACAGCGAAGCGAGTCCTGGCAATCGTCGCTCTTTTCGTCTGGCGCAAGTTCGATGTCCAACCGTCTTGACTCATGTCGCGAACGACTGGGACAGGGAACTCGAATTTCACCCCGACATTTGACCTGCCTTTTATCTTGTAGAAGTTTTACATGGTTTTAACAAGGACCATGAAACGCGACTGCGAAAATGTTGCATCACAAAGGAACAGATAGTATTGTATTTTGATATCAGTTTATTAGGAGATGGAACTTGTCCAACGCGCGGGGCAAAGACGGGACTTTTAGCGCCACGACCTTGGACTTTACGTTAGAGGAAAAACCAAGTGGGGAAAATTTACAGGCTGTTGCTCGTCGTCACTGTCATCTTCTGGATTCCAATTTTCAGTCTGGCGCAGGGTTCTTCGACGCAGAAATCTCAGGCCGCGGCGACGACGAATACGACCGGTCCGACCGCCTTCGCCCAAGTCGTGGCCAAAGGTTCCAGCCTCGGAAACGTCTACAACGAGGGAATCGGTGTCGGTTACAACATCACCCGTCATATAGGGGGGGATGTCGGCTTTACGCTTTACACCGTTCAAAGCCCTTATTCCATTGTCGCCAATCACGACTGGCGGTGGACAACGCTTGTCGGCGATCCTTTTATCGATCTTCGATACACGACGAAGCTCTACGGGTTGGATATGACATCCATCCTTACCGGTACCATACCGATTTCGAGCCCCGAACGGGTTTTCAGTACCGGACGCTTCGGCGTCGATTGGTTCAACCACATCGAGGGGCATTACATGGGGCTGGAGCCATTCGTGAATTTTGGGGCGGCCAACCAAACTATCGATCGGTACATTCTTCCACGCCCTTATAACATTGCCCGGCCATATCAGTCCTTGGGTTTTATTTCGAATTTTGAAGGTGGAGCGAACTATGTATTCTTCCGGCACTACTCGATAGGCGCCTCCGCGTACGCAGTTGTTCCCGCCGGGCCGCAAAAAGTGTTCAGCAGGCTAGTCTCACCTGATTCCGGTGTTGCAGGGGATGCAAATCACTACCGCATCTGGAATAGCGCCTTCGAAACCATAGGCAATTCTGAGCTCGCACGCGACAATGGCTATTCCGGATGGGTGGAAATTGCTCGGATCAAAAACCTCAAAATACAGGCTGGCTATACCTATAGCATTCACTACAGACTTGGTTCCGCGTACGTGATGCTGAGATTTGACGGAACTTCACTGATTCGATTCCTGACGGCAACCCAGTAGGCAGGCAAGGGTTTTGGCGCATGCCTATGGTCGTCTGAGTTCTAATTGGTGAAGCCAACGAATTTTTCTGAAGTGAAGGGAAAGAACGATTTGAAAAGAGATACGGTCGTCTGCCTCCTGGTGGCTATTGTCTTAGGGCTCGCGACTTGGTCGTCGAACTCTGGCCAAGCGAGGGCTCAGACTCATTTCCCCGAGGCCCATCTTCGGGACAGGGAAGGAGTTTCTTACACCCGCCTGCCCCTCAGCTTTGAGTTAAATGAAGGCCAGGTGAACCCGAGGGCCAAATATTTGGCTCGGGGGCAAGGTTTCACGCTTTTCCTTACCCGAGGCGACGCCTTACTGCAACTCGCGAAGTCCGAAACCGTTGATCGAAACGCCAAACCTTCTTCGTCGGAGTTTAGCCAGGGTCTGCTGGGAGTAGCTTCCGGTTTGCGGCCTCGCGGCGCATCTCTTTTGTCGATCCACGATATAGCCGGAGAGTTCAACAGTCTTTCTCGTTCCACGTCCCGGACTGCTAATTTTATTGACTTGAAACTGCTGGGTGCAAACCGCAACGCAAAGGTCACAGGCCAGAGCCAGCTTCCCGGGTACACCAGCTATTTCCTGGGGAACAATCCTCGAGATTGGCATACGCATATCCCCAATTACGCCCGTGTTCGCTACCACCAGATCTATCCAGGCATCGACCTTGTTTATTATGGCCGCCAGGGGCGACTGGAGAACGACTTCGTGCTGTCGCCGGGATCGGATTCGAACTTGATTCGCCTGGGTCTGAAAGGGGTGGAATCGATCCAGCTTGAGCCCTC
>JAKASH010000214.1 GCA_021828225.1 Acidobacteriota bacterium
TGGGGGAGACAATCGACTATAAAGCCCGGCGCGCCTATTTCGGGGCTCCAGCGATGTTTGGGGCCGGGATGATCGCCGGTCTGCTCGGCATCGGAGCGGGCGCGGTCAAAGTCCTGATCCACGATCTGATCATGGGACTTCCTCCCAAGGTTTCCACCACAACAAGCAACCTGATCATCGGCGTGACCGCCCTGGCGGGGACCAGCGTTTACCTGGTCGCCGGCCTGATCAATCCGGGACTGGCCGCGCCGGTTGTCCTCGGAGTCGTGTTGGGCGCTTTCCTGGGCACACGGTTGCTGGTCCGGCTGACCAACCAGGCTATCCGCCGGTTCTTCCTCATTGTCCTGTTGGTTCTGGCCGTCGAAATGCTTGTGCGGGGGGTGCGAGGTGCCTGAAATGGACTCATCCGAAATCCATGCCGAAACTCATCAGAGCCATGAGGCGGAGCTCCAACTGGACATGGATGTGCTTGTGGGCTACATCCTGCAAATTGGAGTTCTGCTCAGCATGGTACTCGTCGCCGCCGGGCTCTTCTGGACCTGGCTCCGCACTGGCGGGCTCGTGCTCAATTACCACATCACCGGCATGAATCTGTTTGAGTTTGTGGTTTCTGAAGTCCGGTTGGCTCTCCATGGCGCGCTCGGGCCCCGCCTGCTGGTCAATTTGGGCATCACTGCTCTGATGCTGACGCCTTTCGTCCGCGTGGCGGCCTCGGTGGTGTACTTCATAGGAGTCCTCAAGAACTGGAAGTACACGCTGTTCACCGCCTTCGTCCTTGCAGTTCTAACCTATAGCCTCTTCCTGCGATAGCCGGTTTCTGCAAAACTCGTGCCGCCTGCCCTCTTGAGGGAGTTGCGGCTTGCCGGGCCGGCCGGATGATTCCGGCCTTTTGCCCGGCGAGCCTTTTTGCCTCTAGAAGTGCAATTTGAGCGCGAACTGGAGAATCCTCGGGTCGCCTGCGCTGGTAATCTGGCCAAAGCTGGACGAACTCAGGTTGGTCGAGGGAGCGTTGAAGTTGGGGTGGTTGAGAACGTTGAAGGCCTCAAACCGCACATCCATCTTCCACCGCTCGGTAAACGAGAGCGTCCGGACCAGAGCTGCATCAAAGTTGAATCGGCTGGGGGTTCTGAGGCTGTCCCGGGCGAGATCGCCGAACGTGCCGGTCAGGTTGGTCGTAAAGGCCGCCGGGTTCAGGTCCTGGAAGCAATTGGACTTGTTTGAACAGGCGGTGCGGGACGACAGAAAGAGCGGCGCTCCTACGACCCGATTGGGGCGGTCCTGGCCTTCCGCCGTGAGCGAATTGTCCTTGCCGCTCGTCACGTTGATGGCGGTGCCGTTGTTGAAGCTGATGATGGGCGAGAGTTGCCAGTCCTCCGTCAATCGCCGCGTCCACCCGCTGCCGATGGCGGGGCTTGTGAATACGCCAGAAATGTTGATGATGTGCGTGATGTCGTAATTGCAGTTGCCGTAATCGAGAGCGCGGTTGTAGGGGTCCTGATAATAGGAGCCCCTGAGATCACCGTTGAAGTCGCCTTCGCTCAAACAGTGCGAATAGGTGTAGTTGGCAAGCACCGTGTAGTGCTGGCTGAACCGATGCTGCACGGACATCAGCAGGGCGTTATAATTGGCGTTCCCACCGTCATCCGCCATATCCACGGAGCCGTAATACTGGCCTTCCGCGGGATTGATCAGATAGAACGTTCTGCGCAGGCTCGTGTTGCCCGTCGTAGAGCAGGGGCTCGTTCCGGTACCGGGTACGGGCGTTGAGCCGCAATCTTTGCCGGGAATGTAAACAGCCGTGTTCTGGTCCGCTGTCAGCCACACGTGGGTCGTCTTGTTTCCAATATAGCTGATTGAAGCCATCCAGTTGTTTCTGAACTCCCGTTGGTAACTGACGTTCCACTGCGCCATGTATGTGGGCTTGATGTGAGGCGGCAGAACGGCATAGAAGGCCGAGGTCGGAAACGCCACATCCGATGGTGGCGGATATGTTCCCGGGAAGGGATTGCCCCCGGCATAGACGGCCCAGGGATTGTCAAAGGGGCCCGATTGCAGCGCGTTGCAGGAGGCGGCTACGCAGGTTCCGGAAGTCAGGTCGATTTGATTGACGATGGGCGGGTTGGACGCCAGCCTTTCTGAGTACCAGACCATCCCGGAATCGTAGAGCAATGCTCCGCCCACCCGGACGCTTTGCTTGCTGCTGCCTCCGGGATTCCATGCAAGCCCCAGGCGCGGAGCGAAAATGTCCAGCTTGTTATGCGTGAAATTGCTTGTCACGCCGGGGTCGCCATAGAAAAGCGATCCCGCAGGGGCGTTGGTGTAGACGCTGCTGGTGGTTCCGGCCAGGAAATTGTCGATATTGAAAACGCTTCCCCGGTGGAACTCATCACTGGGGAAGAGCATCGGTTCCCAGCGCAATCCCGCGCTTAGGGTCAGGTCCTTCCGGATACGAAAAGTATCCTGAACATAAAGCCCCGGCACGAACTCCCGCAGCGCCACCTGCTGCGCCCGGCTCTGGCTGAAGGAATTCATGTCACCGAGCATGAAGTCGAGCATGGAGTCGCCGCTGTATTGTCCGTTCCACTTGAAATTGCCGTTCTGGATGTAACCCGACAATGTGTTGTTTTGCGTGTAAATAAAATCGGCGCCGAAGGCAATCTGGTGCTTGCCATGGATGAGGTTCACGTCTTCGGCAATCTGGCCTGTATTGACGTTGAAAAAGCCCGGCGCGCAGGTGCTGCATCCCACGTTAAAGGCGTTGCTGATCTGCAGGAGCATGTCGTTGGGCACATAGGTGAACATGTTGACGCCGAGGGTGTTCGCATTGATCATCTGCGGACTGGGGCCGCGGTCATCGCGCCGCCTCGACCAGGTCAAATGGAGCGAATTCATCATGGACGACGTCAGGTTGTAGGTGTCGCCCAGGGTGAACATCTGAGCTCTTTCCAGGTTCCCCGTCGTGGTGGTGACCAGGATATTGTTCGCCTCCCAGGGCGCCGGGGCTCGATAGTCGTCGATGAAATAGCGGCCGAAAAGCTGCTGTTTGCCGCTCACGTTGTAATCCACGCGCCCGATTACCTGGTCATCGTTATTCGGGCCGGGGATGCCGTAGATCACCTTGCCGCAGGGGTCTAAGGTGGTGGGCAGATACTGCATCAGCTTAACGGCTGCCGCGTTGTAGAGCGTAGGGTCCACTTGCGAGCCTGCAAAGGGCGCGCCGGTCGCGGGGTTGACGATCGTCCGCGCCCCCTTTGACACACACTGCGCCGATTCCAGGGCGCTCCAGTCGCCGTTCAGAGCAGCCGGGGTCGGCACATAGGCCGTCGTAGTGGGCGGCGTGGAACGCGTCCGGGTGCCCTGGTAGCCTGCGAAGAAGAACAGCTTGTCTTTCTTGATTGGCCCGCCGATGGTGCCTCCAAACTGGTTGCGGCGGAGGGTGTCGGGCTTAGCGGCAAAAAAGTTTCGCGCGTTGACGGAGCCGTTGCGAACGAACTCAAACAGGTCGCCGTGAAACTGGTTGGTGCCGGATTTGGTCACTACGTTCACCGTTGCGCCCGGGTGCACGCCGAACTTCGCCGGCAAGGCGCTGGTGTCAACGCTGAACTCCTGGATCGCGTCGGGGAACGGGAACGGCAGGTTGACGTTCGAAAAAGTATCCACATTACTGCCGCCGTCCAGCAGGTAATTGGTTCCGTTGGCCTGCCCCCCTGCCACGGAGACCGTGGTCGAGCTGTAGAAATTCTTGCTCCCGCTCATATCTCCGCCAGGCGCCGTAGCCGCAGCTCCCGAAAGCAGAATAAGCTGCGTGGCCTGCCGCCCGTTCAGGGGTAGGTCCACGATGCGCCGTTGGTCAATTACCTGGGAGATCGCGGGGCTCTCGGTGGAGACCATCGTGGCGTTGGCGCTCACTTCCACCGATTGTGTCACCTGTCCCAATTGCAAGGTCACGTTGATCGAAACGTTGGCTCCGACCTGCAGGCTGATTCCCGTCTGGACGTAGTTCTTGAATCCGACGGCGCGGACCTCAAGGCGGTAGGGGCCAACGGGCAAATTGGGCAACACGTAGGTCCCGGCGCTTCCTGTCGACGCCGTCCGCACAAAACCAGTTTCGGTCTGAATCGCTTTGACGGTGGCGGCGGCAATGACCGCGCCGCTCGGGTCCTCGACCAGGCCGCTGATCTGCGCGGTGTTGACCGCTTGGCCGAAAAGCAAAGCGTTGCTGAAAGCCATGGGCGCAAGGGCGAACAGGATCGCCAGCGCTCTCATAATCTTCCTCACATGCGCCTCCTCAAGGATTGTGGATTCGCCTTGACAGGCTGTGCCTGTCAAAGGCTGCTGGAATTTTGAGGCTAGATGCAGGACCCGGCGCGAACCGGCGAGCCCGTTGACCGAGAGTCCGCAGCGAGCAGGCGAACAGTACCAATGCCGAACCGACCAACACTAAAAAGGGACTTCCGATGTGGCAACAATTTTGGTGCCTGCCATGGAAATTCGCAGTGACCCCAACCACACCTGTTTGTGACGCCGGTCACACGCGCGAACCGGCGCCTTTCGGGGCTTTGTAGTGCCTTCCTCCGGCCGCGAAAACACCGCTGCGAAAGGAAAGGCCGGCGATCACAGATCGCCGCTACATGTGTTGGCTATCCTTACGACTTGCCGATGAGGACGCCGGCGAGGAAGACGAGCGCTCCGCCGAGGAGAATCTGCACGGCGGCGGAAAAAGCCGGGGTGTCCATGTAGCGGTGGCGCACCCAGGAAATGGTGCTCAACTCCAGCAGGACCACGAAGACGGCGATCGTCATAGCAAGGTCGAAGCGGCCGATGAGGAAGGGCAGGGTGTGGCCGATGCCGCCGAGGGTCGTCATAACACCGCAAACGGCCCCGCGAAGCCACGGATGGCCGCGGCCGGTCAGGTTGCCATCATCGGAGAGCGCTTCGGCAAAGCCCATGCTGATGCCCGCGCCTACCGATGCCGCCAGTCCCACGGTGAAGGCGTCGTGGCTGCTGAGAGTGGCGAAAGCCGCCGCGAAGATCGGAGCCAGCGTGGAAACTGAGCCATCCATCAGCCCGGCGAGGCCCGGCTGGACGATCTGCAGCACAAAGAGGCGCCGCTGCGCTTCCGCCTCCTGTTCCTTTTCGCTCGCGCCGAGTTTTTCACGTTCGAGCCTGTCGGCAAGGCGGACGTGCGTCCGTTCCACCTGAGCGAGGTCGTCCAGCAATTGCCGGATGCCAGCGTCGGAAGTGCGGGCGGCGGCGTGCTCATAGAAGCGGCGTGTTTCCACTTCCATCGCGCTGACCTGAGTTCGGATCTTCTGCAGATTGAGCGGCTGGATCAGCCAGACAGGCTGCCGCTGGACAAAACCTTTCACGTCCTGGCGGCGAATCAGCGGGATGTGCTCTCCAAATTTCTGCCGGTAAAGTTCGAGCAGTCGCCGGCGATGGCCGGACTCCTCCTCGCGCATGCCGTCGAACACGGCCGCGGAAGCGGGGAAATCCTTCCGCAACCCCTCTGCGAGATCATCGTAGATCCGTTCGTCTTCTTCTTCCAGCGAGATGGCGAGCGCCAGGACTTCCTTCTCGGAAAGGCTGCTGAAATCCCTCATCGAAATTCCTCCTTACCGGCACAAGGTGTTTCAAGGGCTCCGTGGGCAAGAGCAGGGAATCAGTCTAAAGGGAACTGAGCCAAATAGCGATGGGTTTTGCCGCGAGGTGCAGGCGGCGGCTGATCGGAAAAACGCAGAAGAGAGAATTCAGGAAATGCGGTGGAAGCCAAAGCGCATGTGTAAGCGCATTCCGAAGACCACGACTGGGCCTCGGACCTGGTTGTAGCCCGGGTTCTGAACATACTGAATATCCGGTGCAATGGAAAAACCGGCGGGCAGATGCAGGTTGTAATAGGTTTCGAGAATGTCTTCCCTTCCGTACGTCAGTCCCCCGTCACCGAGGATGAAACCCAGA
>JAKASH010000215.1 GCA_021828225.1 Acidobacteriota bacterium
AAAGGCTTCGTCAAAACTGTCGCCGACCTCGATGACCAGCGCGCCGAAATCCAGCGCCTGGGCAAGCTTGGCGGAGGAAATCTGGCGGTAGGGAACAAAAAGGACGGCCTTCATTCCCGCCCGGCCCGCGTAGGCCGCCATCGAAGAGGAGGTGTTGCCGGTGGAGGCGCAAGCGACCATGCGAACGCCCAGCGCGGCCGCGCGCGTCATGCAGGCGGTCATGCCCAGGTCTTTGAACGAGCCGGTGGGATTGTTGCCCTGATGCTTGATGGTCAGGTGCACCGGGCCGGCCCACCAGCCAGCGCGACGTGTTCCCACCAGCGGCGTCGAGCCTTCGGAAAGCGAAATGACGCGATCGTTGGGGCCGATGAAAGGAAGCAACTCCCGGAAGCGCCAGACGCCGCTGCGATCGATGGGTTCGCCGCTCAGGCGGCGCTGATGCCAGGTGGACCGCAGAACTTCCGGGTCAAAGCGCTCAAACTCGTACTTCACGTCCAGCAGGCCGCCGCAGTACGCGCACTGGTGCGCTTCCTTTTTGGAGTTCTGCCTGCGGCCGCAGGATTCTTCAATACATTCGAGATAAGTGGATGCCATTCGACTGCCTGAAGCGGGCCGGGCGATCTTCCCTGCCCTGACGCTGCGATGTTCGAGGAGCCCACGGTCAACCCAAAAGCGGTTGACCGTGGCTACCCTTCGCTTAATAAGGTTTCCGTCCTGCCCCGCTATAAATGAAATTCCTCGTGAACGGCCTGGACCGCTTCTTTCATGTCCGAGGACTTGATTGCGAACGAAATGCTCAACTCCGACGAGCCCTGAGCAATCGCGATCACGTTGATCCCCTTGCGGCCCAGCGCTCCGAAAGCGCGCCCGGTGATGCCGGGAGTGCCTTTCATGTTTTCGCCGACCGTCACCACGATGGCGACCTTCGGCATCACTTCCAGCGTACCCACGTAATCGTGGAGCATTTCAAGCTCAAAGTCTTTTTCCAGTTGCGTTTTCACCCGCGAAAGGTCAGCGTGATGAATCGCAAAGCACAACACGTTGTCTGCAGAGGACTGCGTGACCATCAACGTGGAGACACTCTCGAGGTAAAGGCAATTAAACACGCGGGCCGCGAGTTGCGGAAAGGAGATCGAATTTCTGCCGCTCAGCGTGATCAGCACCGCGTCCTTCACGGAGGTAATGGCTTTGACACCGGCCTGGTTATTCCTGGGCGCGGCCACAATCCTTGTTCCGGGGCAGGACGGGTTAAAGCTGTTTTTGATCCAGACCGGAATCCTCTTCTGCATCACCGGCTGAATCGTCCTGGGATGGAGCACCTTGGCGCCGAAGAAAGAGAGCTCGATGGCTTCGCGGTAGGAAACTTCAGGAAGGATGCGCGCCTCGGGCACCAGGCGAGGGTCGGCCGTCAGCACGCCATCCACGTCCGTCCAGATCCAGACCTCGGTGGCATCGAGCGCCGATCCCAGGATGGTGGCGCTGTAATCAGAGCCGCCGCGACCGAGCGTTGTGCAGACGCCTTCCTTTGTGGCGCCGCGAAAGCCCGTGACGACGGGGATGACGCCGCGCTTCAGCAGCGGATCAAGCCTCTCGTGCGTCTTCGCGCCGGTTTCATTGAAGAGCGGCGTGGCATTGCCGAAGTTGTCATCGGTCACAATGCATTCCGTGGCGTCGACGGCCTCGGCCTTTAAGCCGCGCGACCTCAGGATGGCCGCCATCAACGTAGCCGACATCACTTCACCCAGGCTGGAAAGGGTGTCCATGCCGCGGGGCGTGATTTCACGAAGCAGGGTGAATCCCGAACAGAGGTCCTCAAAATGTTTGACCTGCTCCACCAGCCGCGGCAGCACGCTGGACTGTTCGGCTGCGGAGAGCAACTGGTCCGCTACATCGCGGTGGCGCCGCGCCAGTTCCTGGCGCGAACCTTTCCAGGGCTCTTCCATGCCCAGGCTGGCCTGGGTGGCGGCGCGAATCAGCATGTCCGTGGCGCCGCCCATCGCCGACACCACCACCACCAGGTCGGCGTGCTTCGCCTGCTCCTGCAGAATGCCGGCCACGCCCTGCATGCGTTCGGCGCTGCCCACCGACGTGCCGCCGAACTTCATCACAATCAGCGGCCTCTTGCTTCGGCCCGGACTTTGACTTTCCTTCACCATGTTTCCACCTGCAGACAAACAGAGGCGCACTCAACCGTTCGAGCGGAGCCTCACGAGCCTCCGCCCTTTAGCGAGTCTTCGATTTCGTTGCGCTGATGGTGTCGGATTGGGAGGCTTTGGCTGTCTCCTGGACCGCCTGTAAAAACACCTTGGCAGGTAATGACAGATACCGATCACGACGATAAATCAAACCGAGCTCCCGGTAAATTTTCTGGCCTTCCAAAGGGATCAGCTTCAGCACGCCGGCGGCCACTTCCGGCTGGGCATAAGCCCGGTTGATCAGCGAAATCCCCAGGCCCGCGCCCACAAACTTCTTCTGCGTCTCAACACTTGCCAGCTCCATCGAAATCTGAAGGTGGTCACGATAGTCGCGCAACAGGCGGTCAATCACTACTCGCGTGTGGCCGGTCTTGGGAAGAATCAGCGGGTGCTGGGCTATCTCTTCGATCGTCACGCTGCGATTCTTGGCCAGCGGATGATCCTTGGGCACCACCACCTGAACTTCATCGCGGAAGACCGGAATCACCTCAATGTTGGTGGCATTCTGAGGCAGCGTCACAATGCCGAGATCGACGGCGCCTTCCTGAACTTTCTGCAGAATCTTGTGGCTGAAATTGCGGTAAATGCTGATCTGCACCAGCGGGTAGCGCTGGCGGAAGTAGGCAAAAGTCTTGGGCAGGACATAAAGGCAGGTCGCCTCATTGGCTCCGATGTAAAGCTTGCCGCGCGGAGTCTGGTTGAGTTCGGCAATCGCCTGCAGCGCCTCTTTCTGCAATGCGAGGAGCTGCTCGGCGTAGCGCAGCAGGATCTCGCCCGCCGGGGTCAACTGGACTTTCTTGCCGCTGCGGTCAAAAAGCTTTTCCCCGCACTCCTGCTCGAGCAAGCGCACTTGCGCGCTGATCGCCGGTTGCGTGCGATAAATCTTCTCGGCCGCCCGCGAAAAGCTGTTCAGCTTGGCGACCTGAATGAAACTCGCTAATTGGTCGTAATCCATAGTTCAAATACACTCAGGGGTTACAAATGATACATTTTACTCTATTTTAGCGCACCTGTGCGAGTCAAAATGGGACAGCGGGAAGCAATCACACTGCGTTGACGGCGGATTTTCACCGCCATAGAATATGCACAAACTCAGGGCAAGCGGGTAGCAGAGTCTCGCATCACAGAGACTCTGCGGCTTCTCACCGGTCCCCAGACCAAGAACCGCAGAGCTGGTAGCGCAGAGTCTCGCACCTCAGAGACTCTGCGGTCCTTGGGCGTTGCCGATTCGGCTGCGGGGCGGTATGCTGGGCGCGATGTCGCGGGGCTGGCGTAGACCCTGATTTCTGGGGCCTGCGATTTCGGGATTCTTGCCGGGGGAAGCCGGGCATCCGATCGAACCGCCCTTGCGAGCAGGAAGGCCCGTAAGATGAGCGCCGACAGAACCCTCTCACTCCGCGTGATCGCAGACGCTGCAAAGAGCCGGCGAACCGGTAGATGTGTAGAGACGCGCCGCTGGGGCGTCTCTTGAACGAGACGTTCCAGCAGAACGTCTCTACAAAGGCGAACAAACCCCTCACCCGGCCCGGCGCTGCGGGCCACCCTCTCCCGGAGGGCGAGGGCTGGAATGATCGAGGTGCGGCTGCTTGCGGCACGGATAAATCCGTGCCCTTTCGCCCCGGTGTAAGCCGCCAGATCGCAGACGCTACAAAGTAAGCATCGGAGCCAGCCAGCGGGTTTTGTGCGTGGGCCTTTGGCAGGCCCAAACCCACGAACCCACGGCATAGAAACCATGCCGTGGCTACCAATGCCTTCCGCAGACATTGCAAACGGCGCGATGTCTGCGCCACCCGTCGTGCGGTGACCCCTAATCCTGGTTGCTGTTCTTACATCCTGCTGGCGGTGAGGGCCAGATACGCGGCAAGGATCACGCCAAACAGGGCAGTGACGATCCCGAGGAAAACGATCACGGCCTTGGCAGGCTTGAACTCCCCAGCTTCGAGCCGCTGCTGCGTGGTGCGGTACCGGAAGAGCGCCACCACGGCCATGAAAACCCCCATGGCCATGAAGGCTATTCCCATGCCGAGCGAAAGCCCGCTTTCCTGCTTCGCGATCCCCTGAAACCGCAAGAACTCACGCAACGTGATGCCGAACTTTGCGACCACAAATCCGAAAACAATAATGCTGATGCTGGTGCGAATCCAGGCGAGAAACGTCCGCTCGTTCGCGAGATGATCTCCGGCTTTGTCCTTACGCTCAGCTATGGCATCCGATGGCATCTCTTGCCCCAACGGTCTGCGATTGTAAATCGCCGCTCTACGCCGCGCAAGACTCAAGTTGACGTTCCGAACCGATCGCAGTCTGACCTGCTGGATTTGGCAAGAAATTGTTGAAGAGGTCAGCGAGGGGCCGGGAACCATGGGGTGTCTATCACATGGGGGTGATTCGGAAGGAAACCGATTCCCTGCCCCCCTCCTCCCATTCCTTTGAATGTCACTGTGTCATACCCGGTTAATGACGGTCAAGGAACGGCGGTCGTAGAACCTTGGTATCAGGGGACGGGGGCGGGTTTGAAGCCCTCACCCCCCACTTCGTGGTTCCCCCTCTCCCGACGTGCGAGGGCTGAGGTCGAGAGACCGCGCTTACGGCACGGCTGAAGCCGTGGCCTGACGCCCCTCATCGAAAAGAGCCCGCCATGCCGAAAGATTTGACTGGCCTTGGCGTACTCCTCGCGAGGCGTGCTACATTGAAACCGACAGAGTTTGCACCATGCGCAAAGAGCGGCGGATTAAATTTGCCTGGATGGACGTGCTGTTGCTGGTCTTCCTGGCCAGCCTGGCGGTGCTCTATCCGATCGCCGAAATTCACGCCCAGCTCATCCTGCTTTCCATTGGATTCTTCCAGGTGTTCGAGCGAAGCTTTATTGGCGTGGCGGGGCCGCGCGGCGAGATGTACAGCATCATCCTCAAGATCGGCCTGGCGTCGCTGCTGATCTCGCACACCGGCGGCATCAACTCGAGCTATTATCTGATTTATTACGTCCCCGTGGTGACGGCGGCCATGTATTCAGGCCCCTGGGGGACGCTGGGCTGGACGGCGCTTTCGTCGGCGGCCTACTGCTCCTTCCTGATCCCGGCGCTGCAGGAGTACCGGCTGACGGCGAGCGGCGCCAAAGAGCTGGCCATCCGCAACCTCTTTTTCTTCCTGGCCGCCATGCTGGTGAACCGCTTTGTGATTGAAAGCCGCGAACAGGCGGAGCGCTACCGCCTGGTGGCCGAGCAACTTACCGAAACTAACCAGCGGCTTGAGCAGGCGCAGGCGGAGGCCCGCAGGTCCGAGCGGCTGGCGGCGCTGGGGCAACTGAGCGCGGGGCTCGCGCACGAGATTCGAAATCCGCTCGGCGTCATCAAAGGATCGGCGGAAACGCTGGGCCGGAAACTGCCCAGTGAAGATCCCATGGCCCGGGAGCTTGCGGGATATATTTCAAGCGAAGTTAACAGGCTGAACTCGCTCGTCAGCCGGTTTCTCAGCTTCGCCCGGCCGCTGGAATTGAAGAAGCGTCCGGAAGACATTCAGAAGATTGTCGAGCAGGCACTGAAAGCGGCACAGGAACGCTGGCCCGCATCTGAAATTCAGGTGGAACGCGAGTATGAGGCCGGATTGCCGGCCGTCCCGGTCGACGCGGAGCTCGCGGACCAGGTCTTCAGGAACCTCGTGTTCAATGCTTATGAAGCCATGGCAACGGAGGGCGGCAAACTGCGGGTGGAACTCGCCAAGGAATATAGCGACGGCCGGCCCGGCG
>JAKASH010000216.1 GCA_021828225.1 Acidobacteriota bacterium
TCGATTTCTCATTGCTGCCGTCGTCTCCATCGCCGCTGTCGGTTTTTATACGCCTCCTTATATGATTTCAACCAAGCTGTGGATTCTTCCTACCAGCCTCACGGCAACGCTTTTCCCGGCCTTCAGCGCTTCGGCCGGGCGCGGAGACCGCCAGTGGATTAGTAGCGCCCTTATCCGCTCGCTCAAGTTCTTGCTCTTGTTGGTGGGACCTGCGGCCTTAGTCCTGGTTTTTTTCGCCCGTCCTGTCCTGACGCTATGGTTGGGTGCCAGGTTTGCTGCCGAGGGCTCGCTGGCCCTCCGAATCATGGCTGTTGCGGCACTGGTCAAGTCCCTGGCATTCGTTCCGTATGACCTTCTGTGTGCCGTCGGACGTCCAGACATCCCGGCAAAATTTCGCCTTGTGGAGTTGCCTCTTTACGCTGGTTTGGCCTGGTTCCTAGTCACGCATTTGGGTTTGCCAGGAGCGGCGCTTGCCTGGGCGATCCGAGTCACGCTGGATTTCTTTCTGCTTATCGGTGCAGCTTGCTGGGTGACGCGCACTTCGCCTCGCCTGCTCGCCAGCCGAGACTTAGGGCGTAGTGTCGGAACCCTGGTGGCACTGGCCTTGAGTTTTGCGGCTGTCTGGGCTTCAACTTACGCTTTCATAACGGATGCGTTTTTCATCCTGCTTCTCGGCTGTGGATTCCTGCTTGCCGTCTGGCATTACGCCCTCGATCTGGAGGAAAGAGGGCGGCTCAGATCATGGCTGAAAGTGACGAACTGAATGGGGCTGCCACCGAAAGCGCTCGTGCGCAGTGTGGTAACAAAACGCCGGGAACGAGGTCTTGATGTTTTCGATTGCAACTAATGCATGCGCGCACGACTTTGAGATCGTCTCTTACACGTTGCCGAGCTGGCTCCGCGTGTTCGGCAGTCGGCTTGCGCAGGTCCACGTGATTGTCGATGAGCGGCCGGCGTCGGGCCGCATCGCCGCCAATCGTGCACGTGCCCAGGCAGACCCCAGACGGCTGCGGGAGTTTCTGGCCCATCTTGCACAGTCCGACTGCCGCGTGCAAGTCAGCTCGCTCGGCGAGATCCCTCAGGAACGAAGTCTGCGCAAGTGGTTTACGAACGGAGCACCGGACCGGTGCCAGGCCGGCACTCCCATTCTCCCGTTCGTCGCGGCCTTCGAGGCTTCTGACGCGGAGTTTGTCCTCCGCGCCGATTGCGACATGCTGTTTTCGGAGAATGGATGGCTCGCCGAGGCGATGAGGCTGCTCGCAACCGAACAAACCGACTTGGTCGAGCCTCCTCGGCTTGGCCATGCTGCGGGAGGGGGAGGGGGCCGGATTTCAACGCGCGCGCTGATGATCCGGCCCTCCATGTTCTATGAGCGATGCCTGCCGATTGCGCCGCACCGGCTGGGCCTCGTCCGCCGGCTCCATCGGTTCCTTCAGGGACGGCCCACGTGGCTCGCGTTGGAGCAAATGCTGGAGGTTGAGCGGCGGCGCGGACGAATCCGGCACGCGATCCTCGATAATGCCTTGGGTTTTTCAGTCCACGTCGACCAGCGAAGCTTCCCGTCAAGCGAATGGCTTAGGGGCGTGGTGGGAAAGATCGAAGCGGGTGACGTGACACCGGCACAGCGCCGGATTGGCTGGAATTTTTCGACAGAAGCGTGGCCGGAAACCGTATGAAGCGAAAGGAAGCCGGAACCAGTTGGGGACTGCACGCTGGAGTTCCTGCTGGCCAGCCCAGAGAGATGCGGATTGCAATCGCCACACCCTGCCGACGCCGGCTGGTTTGACGAGTCCGTGTTTTCAGACATTCTTTATCCTTGCGAGATTCTTCACAACATGAGAACTTCACTCAGAACCACGAGCAGCCATTTGGATAAGGTCTACGCCAGGTACGGCGAAGTCCGCCCGCACCATTCTGCGCCTTCCACGGTGAAGGATCTGATCGGCGGCAAGGATGACGTTTTCCGCAAGTTCTTCCTTCCGTTACTTCCTGTACACAAGGATGCGTCGATTCTGGACATCGGATGTGGCTATGGGGAGCTGCTCTGTTTCCTGCAGCGCGAGGGCTACTCGCATACCCAGGGGATCGACCTTAATCCTCAGCAAGTGGAAGTAGCAAGCGCCTTGGGCGTGTCGAACCTTCATTGCGGAGACAGCCGCGAGTTTCTGATGCAAGCGGACCGTTCCTTTGATTTCATCTCAGCTATTGACGTTCTGGAGCACATCCCTAAAAGCCAGGTACTCGAGATTCTGGATCTCATTCATGCAGCACTTTCCCCTGGCGGGTTTTTTCTATGCCAGGTGCCAAACCTCGCAGCTTTCTACACGCCGCTCTTCTATATGGATTTCACTCATGAGACCCCTTTTACGGCGACCAGCTTGAAGCAAGCACTGCAGATTGCCGGATTCGCGAACGTCAACGTCGCAGCGATGGGCCCTGTCATCCACGGACCAAAGAGCGTTGTCCGCTCTCTTTTGTGGAAAGGAATTACAGCAGGGCTACGGTTCATCCAGACTGTCGAAGGCGGACCGCGCGGACCGCTGGATTCAATTTACACAGCAGCGATTTACGCGACAGCGGAAAAGCGTAGATGAGCCGCATAACAACACAGTTCGATTTGCAGCAGAGTCATGTTGCAGATGGGAGACCTGGCATCGAAGCCCTACCGATGAGACAATCCGAAATGCCCCAGAGGCCCCCGTTCAGGCTTGCCATTCTTATCAGCCATCCCGTTCAGTATTTTGCTCCGCTTTTCCGGCGGCTGGCGCAGCAGCCTGAAATCGATCTCACAGTTCTCTATTGCAGCCTCTACGGTGCCAGGACAGTGAGTGATCCGGGCTTCGGCATGTCCTTTGCCTGGGACATTCCTTTGCTCGAAGGGTACCAGTATAAGGAGTTGAAGAACTACTGGCGTGGACATCTTAAAGGTTTTTTCAGCTACATCAATCCCGGCGTCATCACAGAACTAAGAAAAGGAGGCTATGATGCAGTCATTATCTTCGGGTGGGGCAGTCTGGTCACATGGCTGGCGTTCGCAGGCGCCCGGCTTGCCGGAATTCCTTGGATGCTTTATGGCGACACAATTTCGCTCTATGAGGCCGATTACCGCTGGCCGAAACGAGAATTGAGAAGCCGGCTTCTTCGTGCTCTTTTCCATGCAACGGGTGCGTTTCTGATCAGTGGCGCTTTCAACCGGAAGTTTTATGAGCAGTACGGTGCTTCGTCTGACAAGTGCTTCGATGTTCCGTTGTCGGTAGACATTGAGCTTTTTTCGCGCCGGGCTGAGGAGGCCAGGCCGCGCCGTAACGAACTCAGGGCAAAACTTGGTATCCCGCTTGACAAGGTTCTTTTTCTTTTTGTGGGGAAGCTCGTTAGGTGGAAGAGGCCACAGGACTTGCTTGAGGCGCTGAAATGCCTTCGGGCAACCACCCCGAACGCGGCGGTTGCGTTTGTGGGCGAAGGCGAACTACGGCCATCCCTTGAAGCGCAAATCGTCAGGCTTGAGCTCAACGACGTCCATTTGCTGGGATTCAAGAACCAGAGCGAATTGCCGCAAATGTACGCGATAGCCGATGCTTTCGTCCTGCCTTCCTCAAGTGATCGAAAGCCGCTGGTTGTGAATGAAGCGATGGCCTGCGGGTTGCCGGTGATTGTGAGTGACCGGACCGGCGTGTGGGGGCCGGGCGATATTGTGCGCGGCGGTGAAAACGGTTTCGTTTATCCTTGTGGTGACATAGATGCCCTCGCAAAGGCAGTTCGAAAGCTCGCGATCGATCCTGGTCTCCGCCTGTGCATGGGGAGACGCTCCGCGGAAATAATTCGGAATTTCGGCTATGAAAAATGTATTGAAGGCATCCTGGAAGCACTGAATTCAGTTGTCCGCCCACGGCACTGTCAGCCCAACCCGGGTATTCCCGCGAAATGCTCACCGACAGTGGCTCTCAGTCCTGACTTACGACCTGTCAGCCAGAAGAGCAATCGGCCATTCATGAGGAACTCATAACCGATGCGCATCCTGATTTTTGGAAACCTCTTTGAGGATACATTTGCCCGGAACATTGTTGTAACTGCCGAGCACATGGGCCATACCGCCTTAGGCGTGGAAGAATCACCCATGCAGAAGCACCACAGCAGGTATTTAAGCTCTCTCCGACCTGTGCTTGCAAACGCTTTCCCGTCCATTGAAAGCGGCAGAGCCAAGCGCTTGCTTAAGGTTGTGCAAACCTTTCAGCCAGACCTTGTTCTGGCCTGTCACGGCAAGCTGCCCCCTGAAGTTGTAAAGCGCATTAAGGACATCTCGGCTGCGAAAGTCGCCGTCTGGTTCCCGGACCACCTGGTTAACCTGGGCCGCCAGTATATACTTGCCGGCTCCTTTGATGCCTGGTTCTTCAAAGATCGGTATATGGCCGAGACATTTCGCGAAAAGCTTGAACTGAATGCCCATTACCTGCCTGAAGCGTGCAATCCCTTATGGCATCGGCGGGTCCAGCCGAGTAGTGCAGAGCGGGAGAAGTATGGTTGCGACCTGTGCACAGCTTCGAACATGTACTACTACCGCGCGCGCATCCTGGAAACCTTCAAGGATTATGACTTGAAGATCTGGGGAAAAAGCTACCCGTCGTGGCTGAAGTCTCCTTTGCGGAATCACTACCCAGGCATTTACGTGGCGGAACTGGAAAAGGCCAAAGCCTTCAACTCCGCGAAGATCGTTCTGAACACGATGCACTTTGGAGAAATCCTGAGCGTAAACTGCCGCCTGTTTGAGGCGGCGGGATGCGGCGCTTTTCAAATCGCGGATCATAAGCCCGTACTCCCCGAACTTTTTGAGCCCGAGCGCGAGATTGTAACCTTCCGCACGCGTGCGGAATTGAAAGAGAAGGTGGACTACTATCTGGCCCGCCCGGAAGTAAGGCGGGAGATCGCCGACCGGGCTTACGCCCGCGCCCATCGCGAGCATACTTATGAACGCCGAATTAAGAAGATATTCGAGGTTCTCGGGCTCGTGACCGCGTCCAGTTCAGCAATTTCGTTCAGATCCGGGAATACAGTGCCATCGTTCAGGCTCAATGCACAGGAGGATGGTGACGGAAATCCCCGCGTCCTCTCTGGAACTTTTCCACGCAAACTTCCATAGGCCCGCCTCGGGATTCGCGAAGGCTGGAGACATCCTCCAAAGACTTACGGAAACAGAGCTCGTCGACGATGATGTTTGAGAACCGGATTCCTAAGCGTTGCCCATTTACGGCTGCACCCGTGCACAGGCTAAATCAATCATCGGCTACGCGCAGACTTCCTTCACTCTCGATTCACACCCTGGTTGTCGGGTCGGTGATTTTGATATGGTGCTGCTTTCCCCCTGCGACCACCCTGTTGTGGGGCGGAGTCCTTGTTGCTGCAGGCTACGTTGCGATTGGAGTCATCGAGACTCGCTACTCCCCGATTCTCATCACGCCGTTGTCATTCTATTTTCTCTGGTACTCGATCAGGTACGGCTTTGCCTCGATATTCATGTCTGGTGTGATGGCAGAGAAGGGTTACCTCGCCATAGGGGCAGAAGCAGTTTCATGCCAGGACATTGCGACCGGCTACGTCGTCACCTTGGTTGGGTCGTTGGCCCTCCACATCGGCCTGCAGATGCTGCGCCCCTCGAAGTCAAGGAGCCGCGCGAGCGGCGGAGCGGTCAGGCATTCGGTGGCACTGGAGTCGATTATCCTGCTTTGGGCATTCGGCCTGCTGATGGTCTACCGGCCTGGCCCTTTCAAGTTTCTCGGACTTGGCATCAGCATCCTTGCGCTCGGACCATTGGCGGCACTGCTGACGCTGGCAATGCTTCCTGCCCGGACTCTTCGGCTGTCGGACGCGGCATATTGGGGTCTTCTGCTGCTGGGAACAGCCGGTCTGGTGATGGCCTCTCTGGGCGCCCAGTACGGT
>JAKASH010000217.1 GCA_021828225.1 Acidobacteriota bacterium
CATGGGGCTTGATTACAAACCGCTCAAGGGGCGAGTGACAGGACGGAATCGAGGGCTGCGGTTTCTGGTGCAGTCTCTGACAGGGGTGGGTGAGATCGGAGCTTACGTGCTGGGCGGCAATCCGGGGAGCGCTAGCGTATTTTCCGAAGACGCGCTACTGCGGGAACAACTCGCGGCGAACATGGCGATGGCTGGACAGGAGCAGTTTAATGAGCTCGCTATGAGGCAGCATATTGTGGTGACTGTGCCTGGTAATACGCCTTTCTACCTGGTTCTTGAGAAAGGAACGACACCGGAAAGTGCGCCGGCAAGTGTCCGTCGGGTCTCGAACCCATCGGGGCTTCCAAGTAAGCAGGAACTGATGGAGTTGATGGAACTGAAACGTGAGCTGGCGGCGGCATCACAACAGCAATCCGGAGAGAGCGCATCGAACCGGCCAACTTCCGCCCCAGAGCAGTGACTTCAAATCGCTGTTATCTCATCGCTGTGATCTCATGTGGCACTGAGCGCTGGAATGGGCTAAAGTAGGCCCAAAGGAGCAGGGCGGTGCCTCCGAGTGTTTACCGGCGCTTTAGTTCGGGTCATTGGTTTTTGTTGCGCGCAGCACTGCGCGTCGACGGAAACATTGCCGGATTGCAAAAACTGTTCCGCCGGGGGCTCGGACAGACGAATGAAGATTTTAACCCAAAGTGCGTTTCCAAACTGAAGGGCTATTCCTGGCTTGTCCCGAGTTTTGTCGCCTCGTTGCCAATCACTACCGCAATCTTTGTGCTCCCTCGAGATTGGTTCACAAAGATCATGGTCCTTTTCGTGTTACAGGCCTTCCTCTGGTGGCTACTCCTTGGACCTGTGAGAAGCTTTCAATGGGTCTTGAGAAGGTTTCTAGGGATGGTTGTGTATACGGGTATGCTTGTAGACTTGGGACTGTTGGTTGCTATGTTCCGAGGCCATGGGCTTTGGGGTTGGTCTATTAACGGCACTACTGTTGGGGGATCAATCCTTGGTCTCACGGCTCTCTGGGGGATAGGTCTCTTATGGGCTCTTGTTCCGCATCCAAGGCGTGTCAGCGGAACTGTCGGCGCAACAAAGTCTGCGGCTGTGCGAGCTGGGACTGCAAAATCCGAACCTGCTTCCGAGTTGCGTGTGCCGAAGTTTCGTTTTGCTGATGTAGGCGGCATGGAGGAAGCCAAGCAACAGATTCGCGACCTAGTTGAAAACCGCCTCAATCCTCAGAAGTACGCGGCTTACGGCATCAACAGGAACGGCATCCTGCTTTACGGGCCGCGCGGCAGCGGAAAGACCTTTCTCGCCGAAGCCACGGCGGGTGAGTTCGGACTGAATTTTCACTATATTTCGCCTACCAAATTCACCGCGATGGGGCTTGGCGAATCGGAAGCGGGCATCCGGCGAGCATTCGCGAGTGCCCTGACAAATCGCCCGGCACTGCTGTTCATTGACGAAATCGACGCATTGGGCTCGGCCCGCCAGAAGCTGGGAGGAGGTGGAGATCCGGGCGGCGGAGGAAGGTCGTACAACAACATGGTGATTGAGCTGATGCAATCGATTGACCAGGCGCGTCGAGAGGCAGGGGTGGTCTTAATGGCCGCAACGAATGTCATTGAAGGGCTGGATGAGGCCCTGATCAGGGAAGGCAGATTTGATGTCAAGATCCGGGTTGACCTGCCGGATGAAGCAACACGCGAGAAGATTTTCGAGGCCCAGCTTTCGGCCAAGCCCCGGGAGAGGCTTGACTTAAGCGAATATGCGCGGCGGACGCCGGGCGCGAGCGCGGCGAAGATCCGCTCGCTCGTCGATCAGGCGGCAGTCTTTGCGGCGCGCGAGAGCAGGAAGATCGAGCCAAGGGACATCGAAAGGGCGCTCGGAGAATATGGCGGAAAAGACAGGCCGCTATTCCGGTCCGTCGAGTGGCAAGATGTAGTTGTTGACGCGGGAGTCGAGCGGGAGCTGCGCAGTCTGATCAGACTTGTCAGCAACCCGTTTGCAGCCTCGCGGATGCGATTACACGCTCCCACGGGGTTGCTGTTAGAAGGCCCTCCCGGCAACGGCAGAACCATGATTGCGAGGTTGATTGCCACACAATCGAAGCGGAGCTTTCTGCCCGTCACTTCCGCCGAGATTACGGACCCAAAGTCCGTGTCCCGGATTTTTGCGCGGGCGAAGGAGACGAGCCCGTCGCTGATTTTTCTGGACGAAATGGACAGCCTGTTACCGGCGAATCCGGGTTATTTAAACCAGTACTACGTCCAGATCGTTGAGCAATTTCTGATTGAAATCAGCGCATTAGAGCCGGAGCATAACGTTTTTCTGGTCGGAAGGACCAACCATCCAGAAAATATCGATCCGCGGGTGCTCCGCGGCGGACGCTTTTCGGAGAAGATCGAAATAGGGCCTCCGGGGCGAAAAGAGATCAACCGGCTGCTTGCGAAGTATCTCGAAGGCATAGAGTTGCAGCCGTCACTGGAGCTGGGTTCTCTCACCGATTGGCTTACCGGAACGACCGCCGCCGATCTCCAGGCCACTGTGGCGACAGCCAAGCGGTACGCCTTTGAGCGGAGCAACGGCGACCGGCTTGCTCCGCTTTCGCAGCAAGATTTTGCGCGGGCGGTGGAGCGGGTGATGGGCCGGCCGCCCCTGCGGTCGGCCCGCTCGACGCAGGTTTAGGTCCTTCCCCCAATACAAGGCAGATGCAATGCACCCAGTTTGTCTTTCCCGTCGTGCCGGGTATCCGCAGCGATTCGATGTCCCGCTAAGGGTGAAAGAACCTTTGCGAGAAGCTTTTCACACCTGGTTGTTATTGGTGTGAATACCTGATTTTTGTTCCCTGGACCCCCTGCCCCCTCTTGATCGCCCAGTGCTCTTCGAACGGTACCTATCCGTTCCTTGAACCGCGCGCTTTAGCGCTGTCTTTGCCTGATCTGCCCCAGATTCACCTCCTTTGACTCCCGTCTCACCATCCGACCCTACCGACGTTTCCAGTGGGCACAAACTTTGACGGAATCGCAGAGTAGCCTTAAGTTCGTCTCGATTCGGCCGCCAAGAAAAGGCTGATCAGGCGGCAGAACCGGAAAGGAGGCGGAAATGCGCATCAGTTGCAGCCAGAGGTCGAAACGAGTTTTGGCGCTCCTTGGTGTGGCGCTGCTACTCACGGCAACGTGGGGTGCGGGCTGCGCCCTGGGACAAAACCTGGGCATGGCGCCCCAGACCGGTGTGGCCGTCCAGGGCGAAACCGGCGCCCAGCCCGAAGGAGCATTTCTAAACTTCATCAATTGGATCGCGAACGTGATTGCCCCGGTGGGGGCCGGTGGAGCCGTAGTCGGGGCCATCGTCGCCTGGCTGACGGGACGGGGCTTCGGGCGGTGGATTTTTGCGGCTGGGGCGCTGCTCGGAGTGTCCGGCATCACCCGGTTGCTTGAATTCTGGGTCACATCAGGAACAGGAGGTGTCACTTAGCAAAAATGCAATGGAACAGGAACTCCCGTGTGTGATGTTGCGGGAACGAGGCCGTCGGGGCCGCGCGGGGACAAGGTTTGACAGGAACCGCGCGGCCGCGGGCCGAAATGAATTGACCGGAAGTAAAGCATGACGACGCCCCATCTTCTAAACGACATCCTTTCGGCCCTGCTTGCGCTTTCAATTCCAGCGTCGCTATTGTCGCTGGTCCTGGCGGGAATCAGCCTGCGGCGGGAGGGCGGAGCCATGGGCGGAGGCTTTACGAAGTGGATCTTCTGGTCGGTGGTCTTTCTGACGCTTCAACCGCTTTTGAGCTGGTTCCCATCCCTCGGTGTCGGAACGCCGCTGCCGGGAGGTGGAATTTCAACACCGTGGCTGGCGAGTTTTTCATCTGATGTCAGCACCTTCATGAACAGTTTCGTGATGGGCAAACTCGTTACGGTGCTCGCCGCCTACATGGTCCTGCGGGCGATTATCGATGCTGCCCAGGGCCAAAGCCCGTTGCTTTCAATCCTGGCCGCGATGTTCCTGCTGGGGGCACAGGGCATCATGAGCCTGTTTGAGTCCTGGAACAGCGGAACCCGGTACGCCACAGTGGACGTACTGGCGGGAGCATGGACCTATCTTGCGGGCACGCTGATGCCGATAGCGGCCGGCCTCGCAATTATCTGGGGCATTTTCAATTTTGCCACGCACAAGCCGTGGCTGCGGATGGTGGGTGTGGCGCTTGCAATGCTTTGTGTTTCGGGCATCTGGAAGCTTGTCCTCGCCATGATGACCTAAGGAGCGAACCGTGTCCGTCTATAACGGCCTATTGAACCTGACGAACTGGACCGGGAACGTGATTATGCCCGTTATTGCGGGACTGTTCATTGTTGTGGCGATTGTGAACTTCTCGCGTGGCAAGGAGTTCTCCCACCAGATGTATGGGGCGCTCCTGTGCCTGCTGGTTTCGGGCCTGTTGCGGGCTATGGAGACCTTTGCCGGCCAGAGAGCCTGGAATGACCCGGATGTCTATGCCGTCGCAATCCGGACGTTTGTGAATTGGACGGCAAACGTGCTGTTGCCGGTATATGCGGCAGTTCAGGTGGCCGCTGGCGCGCTTGACATGGCGGCGGATGTCCGTTTTCACTTCAGCGCCGGCTGGCTGCGGCACTTTGCGGCTGCCGGATTGTGCCTGCTGGTTTCGGGATTACTCCGCCTCGGCGAGTTCTTTGTGATCCATGGCATGGGAGGCATGCCGTAGGGAGATTCGGAGCATGAGATTCGAGAGAGGAGGAAGGGCATGGCGCTCGATGTAACACGCATGCAGCGGAACCTGCGGATGAGGGTCCGTTTCCTTGGCCTGGAAGCAGAGGACATTTTCGTGCTGCTGGCGATCGCCATCGCCGGCCAGTTCCTCGGCAGGCTCATCAACCGCAACCTTGCGGGCCTGCCGATGTCGATTGTGCTCGAATGGGGCGTGCCGGCCCTGGCCATACCCGCACTTATGCTCTTCAAGTACGGGAAGCAACGGCACTATTTCTCCGACTTCATTGCCTACCGGTCGAAGCCGCGTATCTACTCGGCGCTTGAGCCCGACACGAAGCTTACGGCGCCCTACCTTAAGGAGGAACCGTAATGGCAGTCACGGTTGAGCAATATCGCCGATCCCTGAAAGCCCCGGCTTTGTGCGAACAGATCAAGATCCGCGACCTTCTTGATAATGTCGCGGTCCAGATTGACGGATCTTTCGTGGCAGGTTATGAACTCTCCGGCCTGAACTCATACTACGCAAGCGACGAACAGCGAAACCGCACGAAAGGGCAACTCGAGGCGCTGGTGCGGGCGATGCCGGAACGCTCCATGCGCCTGCAGATGCGATTTGAGATTGCCGAGGGGATGGGCAATGTGATCGATCGTTACAAGCAAGAGAACCGCAGCGAGAACCCGATCCTTCAGGCTCTTGACCGGGAGCGGATCGATGCATGGCGGGCGCGCGATCAGGCAGGCTTCTACCTCCGCCACATTCTCCACGCGTATTTCATCTGGGATCCGAGGGCGCACCACCAGCAGCGGGATTCGGACTGGACCCAAAGGATGGGCTACTACAGCCTGTCCGCCAAGAAGTGCATTGAGCGGAGCCGGCAGGAACACGAGGAATTACTCGCCGAGTTCGAAAGCCTGTTGGCAGGAGTCGAGGCGACGCTTAACGCAACGGGGATGAAGGCACGGCGAATGACCAACAATGACATCTTCCTCGAAGTGAAGCGTGTGCTGAACCCGCCGGCCGAGGACATCCATCCCTACCGCGAGCCGGCAGGTTCACTCTCTCCCGAAAGCGCGCGCAGCCAGATGGCGAACGTCAATATCGAGGACGAGACGGACGATTACGTCAAGATCGGCGGCCTGCTCTATTCATGGGTTACGCTGAGGGACCTTCC
>JAKASH010000218.1 GCA_021828225.1 Acidobacteriota bacterium
ACATCCTCACCAGAAAACCGGGCAGTAGCCTGATGCAAAGCGGTCTTATTCGTGGAGACACCGTAGTCAGTACACGGCGCCGGCCTTTCTCAGCGTTCCGTCCCCGCAAACCTCACTTGACACTTCACGCAAAGCGGCCGCAAGATGATTCATTCCTGCAGTAGTGCCAGCCCGCCGTGTGAGGGCCAGCACTGCTGCTGGCTGAAACTGCCGCGACCGTTCCTGTCGGCCGCAAGACCCCGTGCCGCATCGCAGGAAAGCAGGCCCATGCTACACAAATTCGTCCATCACAATGAGCGCCTCATTCCAATGGAGGAAGTCCGTCTATCCCCTGGCCAGGCTGGACTTCTGAACGGCTGGGGCGTGTTTACAACTCTGCGGATTTATGGTCGCAGCCCTTTTGCCTTCGACCGCCACTGGCGTCGCCTGACAACCGATGCCAATCGCCTGAGGATTCCGGTGGAATTGAAGGCAGAAACGGTCTTCGAACGTCTTGCCAGTTTGATCGAGGCCAACCATGTGGCGGACGGGTGCGCGCGAATCTACTTAATCTACAACAGGATTGGATACTGGGTCAGCGACGAGCCCATGCCCGACGTCGACTTAATCATGTATACGGCCGATCTGCCCCGGCGCAAAGGTCCCGTGCGCCTGGCGATGCAGGCTCACAACCGTCATGCCGCAAACCTGCTTGCAGGCGTCAAAGTCACGTCCTGGCTGCAAAACGTCTGGATGCTCGACCAGACCTTGCAACGCGGGTTTGACGAAGTGATCCTGCTGAACGAACGGAACGAAGTGGCCGAATGCACCGCCGCAAACATCTTCTGTGTGCGCAACGGGGAGGTCGTAACGCCACCGCTCTCTTCCGGTTGCCTTCCCGGCGTTACCCGCTCAATCCTGCTGGAGATTGGGCATGATGCCGGATTACAAATCAGGGAGGCGCCCTTGACCGTTCAGAATTTGTTTGAGGCCGACGAAGTTTTCATCACTTCGACCACGCGGGAAGTTCAACCCGTTTCCCAAATCGAAGAGCGGCGGATCGCGCAGGTCGGCGGCCCGGTAACGCGGCGGCTGGCCGAGGCATTCTCGGACTACGTTGCGCAATCTCTTCTGGAGACAAACTCCAATCCTAAAAGGTAATCCGAACGCATTAGAACAACTCACTCATAATTGAGCAGCAACTGACCTCCGCGTGAACTCCGTGCCGAGAAGTTGGCTCTAACGTAGACGCCCAAAATCGCCCTGGCCTCCCCTTGAAAGTGCCACCAATCTAAGCCATACTTGATTTCAAGAGATAACAAAACAACGAGCGAGCCCCTGGGTGCGAACGCCTGAGGTGCCTCATGATCCGTCAGCGCAAGAATCGAAGCCGCGTTCTTATCCTTTGTGATCCTGGGCGATTCCCTGGCCTGCCACAAGACCGAGATTGTTGAAGAGAGGTGCACAAGGAGGTGCGCAATGGCAACTTATGTCCTTCTCAGCCGGCTTTCCCCTGAGGCGTTCCGCGATCCCAAGGACTTCAAGAAGCTGGCAGAGACTGTCACTTCAAAGATCAAGACTGAATGCCCCGGCGTGCACTGGAAACATAGCTTTGCAACGCTGGGACGATTTGACGTCGTGGACGTCGTCGAAACGGATGACCCGAAGCAGATTGAAAAGGTCGCGATGCTGATCCGCGCTTACGGGCATTCGACGACGGAGACGCTTCCTGCCACTCCGTGGAAGGAATTCCTGTCGTCACTGTAGAAGAACTGGGTCGAAAACCTGCCGGCGCCCGGGTGTGGAAGAGTATTTGTGCGTAGCTTCGGCCGCGGGCGAGGGAGTGCGAGTGCTCAGTGTCGCATTTCAGCTACGCCGCTTGTCGAGATTCGCAGATCTACTTTCCCTCGATCAGCTTCGCAAGAGCATTAGTCACTACTTCAGCCGCATCCGGCCCGACAGAGTTTATTTCTCCGTACCAGCGGTGAGGCCTATTCAGCAGCCAGGGTGGTTTGTTGTCCCATTCCGCCTTTGGGATGATGTACCCGATCTCGTCATCGGCCAAGCCAAAGATGAATTGGTACCGTTTCTTCATGTGGCGCCGCAGAATGGGTTCGAACGGCGCGTCAGGAAAGTCCGCACCAGGATAACGAGTAATACCACCATTCACCAGCTCCGGATAAATCTCTCCCGGAATTGTTGCAATTTCGGCAACGACTCGGCTCTTGTCGAGGAACTGCACGTCATCAACTTCCGAGCGGAGGTCCTGGCCCGTCGCGTACTTCACTGTTTTTAGACCGCCCAGTTCCTTCTCGATCCTTGCCGCCGCGGCAGGGTTGCCACCTCCGTAGCTTTCGATCAATTGGGTAAGGAACGAGATTGGCTTCTCCACGGTAGTCGGGTCAAGTTTGCCGTGCGTGTAGACAGGCCGTGAATAACCAAAGACGCCCATGCCCTCGTCAAGCCGAAACAGCTCATTGCTGAGGGGAATGTAAATCACCGATTTCCTGATCTTCATTGAATCTACGGTGACGTTACGGCCATCGCGTCCAAGCGTGCGCACAACCATCTCGCCCACCATGTTTCCTGCCAGCTTGGCCTTTTCCCAGGTCCCGTCTCTCGCCACCTGCCCGGTCCCGGTGTCGAGAAGCGACACCTGATTTCCGAGCGTCGAGAGCAGCCCGCCAATCGAGCCATTCACAAACACCGCCGTGCCACCCTCGTGCTCCTCGACGTACTTGCAAAGCCAGTGAGGATAGTCCGCGGTGATCAGCGTATTGCTGCCACCCAGCGTCTCAGGATGGTCGCTCCAGTTGACGAGGGTCGCAATCGTCTTACCCGTCGCCACAGAAATAAGGCGCAAGACAAACAGGAAAGGGTCCTTCACGTACGGTGGGCGGCTGTCACCCTGAAGCAGCTTCAGCAGCGGTGAATGATTGCGGGCAAGTGTCATGCGGGCCGGCTGCATGCTCCTGACTGCACGTTCCGCAGTGTCCGCGATGCGGCCGATAACCCAATTGAGATACTTCAGATTCACGCCGGACTTGAGTGGTGCGGGTCCCCACAGGCCAAGGGTGTCCGGCCCTTCGTGGTCATGCGTCGAAGCCACGATCACCTGGGTTACTTCCGGCAACTGGGCTTCAACTTTTGCGCGTACCTTCAGCACGTCCTGGTGGAAAAAGCCGATCAGATCCACCGCGCAAACTACAAGAGTCTTATGCCCCGCGCCAATCGCCAGACAGCGCGCGTAGAGGTTATCGTGGACGCCGGTTGCCACACGATTGGAACCGAAGCCGGCCATGTAGACTTTTCCGGCGTGGATATCCGGCGTGATGATGGTTTTCGCCGCGCCGGCCCGCAACGCAAAGCCCTGCAAGCTGAATAGAATTCCTGCCAGAAACAAAAAAGCTGCTATCTGTTTATATCGACGATGTGGGACCACCCTGCCCTCCTTGATCCTTTGGCAAGAAACTGGCATAACACTTTTTGCCAGCCTCCGCAATGTTGTTTGAAGAGTCCATTGGCTCGCAATAAAAATTTCCTGGTAAACCAGCAAATGGTCCTCCCACGCAGAGCCGAATTAGGATATGCTACCTGTCGGAGGTGGCAGAATGATGCGGCCTCTTCGTCAAACCCTGGGATGAAAAACGGTCTCCTTCTCACAATCTTCCTGATAACCTCTTCAATGGCAGCCATATTTCCCGCGGCTTCGGCCAGGGCCGCGCAGGAGCGCGCAGGCCACCCGGTTCTCATTCTCGACTACCACCGGTTCAACACCTTTCGGGCCGATAGCATGACGGTGCGGCTTTCCGTCTTCGAGTTCCAGCTCCAATTCATGGAAGCGCATGGCTATCACTTCATTCCGCTTGCCCGCTATGTGGCTTACAAGATGGGAAAGGCACCAGCGCCACCGGCCAATTCCGTAGTGGTTACCATGGACGACGGGCACGTGTCGGTTTACACGCGGGCGCTTCCGTTCGTCGAGAAATACCGCATTCCGGTCACCCTGTTCATCTACCCATCGGCCATTTCGAACGCCTCTTATGCCATGACATGGCGGCAATTGCGGGCGCTCAAGGCCACCGGGCTCTTTGACATTCAGTCGCACACCTACTGGCACCCGAATTTCAAGGTCGAGAAGAGGCGCCTGTCTCCAGCCCAATACAACAAGTTCGTCGATATCCAGCTTCGGCGCTCCAAAGAGGTGCTTGACAAAAAGCTGGGAATCAACGTAACTATGCTGGCCTGGCCATTTGGAATTTATGATGAAGAACTCATACAGAAAGCAAAGCAAGCTGGATACACAGCGGCGTTCGCCCTCAACGGAAGGCACGCAGGCGACGACGACAACATCATGTCGATTTCGCGCTATCTTGTCACTGATCGCGATAATGGGCGCCTCTTCGAGGAGATTCTTGCCGGCACGCCCGCGCGGCCCTAGGTGGCTGCCGGCGGCTGCGTGGCTGAGCTTTGTATTGTCGCCTGCCTGCAGTTTCGCAGGGCCCTGCCGCGGGCGCGTGACGGACGCATTGTCCGGGCATCCCATTAGCGGCGCCATCGTAACCATCGGAAGCACGGTTGTCCGCACGGACGGCAGCGGCGTTTTCCAGATCTCCGGCTCGGGTGACACGGTAGGCGTGCGGGCGGATGGCTACCTGCGGACCGAGATCCCGGCAAGCACCTGTGCCAGCGGCGAACAAGTGGTAAAGCTGACGCCGTTTCGGCCCAAAGCCCTTTACCTTTCGTTTTACGCCATCGGCACTCCCTCGCTTCGTCACAAAGCTCTTCAACTCATTCACGAGACAGAGTTGAACGCCCTGGTGATTGACGTCAAAGGCGACCGGGGCATGATCGGCTACCATAGCGCGATTCCCCTTGCCAGAGAAGACGGCGCGCAGAAGATCATCACCATACCGAACCTGAAGGCGCGTGTGGCAAAGTTGCACCAGCAAGGCCTCTACCTGATCGCCCGCATCGTGACCTTCAAAGACAACCAGCTTGCCTCAGCCAGGCCCGATCTGGCGGTGAAGACGGATCAAGGAAAGGTCTGGCGTGACACCGAAAACATGGCCTGGACCGATCCTTTCAAGAGAGTTGTTCGCGACTACAACATTGACATTGCAGTCGAGGCCGCCCAGGCAGGCTTTGACGAGATTCAGTTTGATTACGTCCGCTTTCCGGATAACAAGGGCGTCGTTTTCTCGCAGCCGGATAACGAGGACGCGCGCGTGAATACTGTCGCCGAGTTCCTCCGTGAGGCGCGGAAGAGGCTGGCGCCGTACAACGTCTTCCTCTCCGCTGACATTTTCGGCTACGTTTGCTGGAATCAGAATGACACGGGCATCGGCCAGAAACTCGAGAGCGTCGTGAAAAACGTCGACTACGTCTCGCCCATGCTTTATCCTTCGACGTTCCGATACGGCATTCCCGGCTACAGGAACCCCGTCGCCAATCCCTTCGAAATTATCCGTCTCACCCTGGACCGCGCCCGCGAGCGTACCGGCATTGACCCCATTCGTTTCAGGCCGTGGATTCAAGCCTTCCGCGACTACGCATTTGACCGCCGGCAATTCGGTGCGGGGCAGATCAGGGATCAGATTCGTGCCGCCGAAGGCTTCGGCAGTGACGGTTGGATGATGTGGAATCCGCGCAATATCTACACCACAGCCGGGCTGACCCTTCGGCAGCCCAGGCAGGAAGCGAAGGCCGAAACCCAGCCCGTGGCGCGCCTTTCACCTCCATCAAGGGTCCGCCTAATTTCAAAGTGAACCCTTTCCGCCATTCACGATAACGAGTTTCAACGGTCTTTCCGCAAGGCATGCAAGGGCGGGCAGGCAAGGCATCCCTGAGGCATGGAATCGGCTGGTCGGATGCAGGCCCGTTCTTCGGTTTGTTTCCGGTTCGTTT
>JAKASH010000219.1 GCA_021828225.1 Acidobacteriota bacterium
TCCGATCTAACCTTCGTCGAAAATGCTCGGTTCCTCGATTCCTTTTCCAAAATTGAACCTCAGTTTTGTGTGGCCGAAGAAGCCGTGCGAGGTCGGACGACGGAGATAATATGCCAGGGAGACACGGGGCGTGGCGGCAAAGCCGAACACCGCATTATCGTCAAATCCGAGACCGGCTGTCGCAAAGGCACGGTGGCTCAGGCTTCCGTGGGCTTCGAGGAAGTAGTGAAAGTTGTTCCGATCGGTGGGAGACTTGGAGCCGGCGAACTCCGTGAATCCTCCTTCGTTGTCGTAGCGAAAACCGAAGGAGGCGCCCAACTCAGGGCTGAAAGAGTAATCTGACTGGGTATAGACTGACTGGATGGTTGTGCTGGAGTCGAAAAGTTGCGGGTAAGTCCCTCCAAAATCCAGAATCGCTTGGCCCGAGGTGCAATACCCATTGGCCCCGCAAATCTTGACCGGCAGGCCAAGATAGTTGTCTCCAAAACCGAAGGGATCAAACGGTATCCCGGTGGGAGAGGGGTTGTCGAAATGGAAGCGAAGGTGCGACCGGGTAAAACGGAGCAGGTTATGCCAGTGCGAAGTGGTCTGGTTTTGTGCCGTCACCCCAAGGTAGGTATCCTGTTCCCGCTGGAACGAGTTGTCCGGAATGCCATATAAATCCAAAGCGTTGGCGTCCCCCAAACCCACCGCAGTGTGCCGCAAAGTGAAGCGAACACTGGAGCGCCTATTCGGCTCCCACCCGAAGTTCCCGGAATAAGTGCCATTGTGAAACGAGCTGTTGGGCAGGCTGTTTTGCGTATCAAAGCGCCCGAAGTCGGAAAAGTAATCGAATTTATGGAAGATCCCACTCACGGAGGCTTCCTCGTGATGTGTCCCGAAGTTGCCGCCGTCAGTGGTAAAAGTGAACTCAGGAAGAGGGGTGGTTCCCCGGCGGGTTGTGACATTGATGACGCTGCCGAGCGAGTCAGTTCCGTAAAGGACGCTGTTAGGCCCATCGAGCATTTCAACTCTATCGACACCGACTGTTGAGAGGTTTCCAAATTCAAATGTTCCGCCGATGTCGTTCGAGGGAATACCATCGATGAGAACTTTGTTGAATTCGGCATTGCCGCCCTCGACGAAAACCGAAGTCGTTCCGCCTCGCTGGCCGGTCTCGACGACTTGCACTCCCGGAACAAGGCGCAAGGCATCTAAGACATCTAACTTATTGAGCGACTGAAGTTGCCTATTGTCGATGACGCTGATTGACGAGCCGACCTCTGATTCGGGTAAGCTGGTGCCGGTATCCGAGACTACGATCTCTTGTTTCAGGGGCCCGATTTCGAGACGCAGGTCTACGCTGACAGTTCCTCCTGCTTCGAGAAACACCCACGGACTTTCATCTCTTTCGAATCCTGGCGCTTCGGCGGCCACCCGATAGGGTCCCGCCGCAACCCGTGAGAACGCAAACGCCCCCTCCTTGTCTGCGTGGGTGCTCGTGAGGACCTTGCCGTTTCGCAACAAGGTAACTTGCGCCTTGGGCACAGCCGCCCCCAGCGGGTCTGTGATTCTACCCTGGATCGTGGCGGCGGTAGCAGGCAGTGTCGTGACGCCTGGCATAAATATGAAAAACAGTAGCAGCCGGTGAAACCTGGACTTGAATACCTTTACGGTGTGCATGAGATCCTCCTTCACCCTCGGAAGGGGTGGACTGGAATTTGGCCGTTGAGACCGGTCTCCTGGCTCGCGACGTCATCAGCAGCGTCTGTGCCTTCCCATCCCCCTAAGAGGACAGTGGCTGTTCCGAGACTTCAGCGGTCGCTCACAGTTGCGGGGCAGTGGCGGTTTTTCACCGCGCTTCCCGTTCATCTCGCCGGCAAGTTGTAGTCTTCTCTCCTTTTTCTCTAAACTAAAATTCGATCCCTTTTTGCGCCGAAATGCCTTGCCGAAACGGGTGCTTGATCTCGCGCATTTCAGTCACAAGGTCCGCAATCTCGATGATCTGGGGTTTGGCACTCCGCCCCGTCAAAATCACATGAAGCATCGGCGGTTTATTCCTGAGAAAGTCCACGACATCCTGGACGGGCAAGAAGCCGTAGGTCAGCGCGTAATTGATTTCATCCAGAATCACCACGTCGTAGTTTCCCGAAAGGATCTTTTCTTTGGCTGCTTCCCAGGCCTCTCGAACCATTTTCTTGTCGACTTCGATGTCCTTGCTTTCCCAAGTAAATCCTTGTCCCATCGCGCGGATTTCAAAGGTCTCAAGCTTGGGAGCGCTCCGCAATTCGCCGTATTTCCACTTGCCTTTAAAGAACTGGAGCATCATGACTTTCATGCCGTAGCCGCACGCGCGGAGCGCCACACCCAAGGCGGCCGTCGTTTTGCCCTTTCCGTTCCCCGTATTGACGACGATCAGGCCTTTCTTCTTTTTGGCCGTGGCGCCAGCACGAGTGATCTTAACTTTCATCGCTTCAACTCAGCGGGACTCGAAAGCTTCGGGATGAAGCTTTTTCGCCAAATCCTCGATCGCGTCAAAAACCCGAGGGCTCGAATGCTCGATCCGGTCGTCGGTGTAGATAACCCTATTTTTGCGAACTGCTTCGAGACGGTTCCAACCTTCACGCCGCTTCAGCTCATCGAGCGTGATTTCCTGGTGGGACCCCTTGACCAAAAGGAGGAAGTCCGGTGAACGGCGCACCACTTCTTCCAGGCTGATTCGGGGCGATGCCCCTGGGATATCCGCCGTTACGGATTCTCCCCCAGCCGCCGAAATGGCTTCCGTGATAAATGACTTGCTTCCGACGGTGATAATAGGATCATCCCAGATCAGCACAAAAACCTTGGGCCGCGGCAGCCCCGCAACTTTGGCCGCGACCGTGCGCCGCTTTTCATCCAACTGTTTTACGAGAGCTACGGCCTCAGGACTGCAATTAAGGGCTTTACCGATATCCAGCACCGAGGCGGTGATCCCCTCCAATCCTTTCGGGTCGATCACAAAAACTGGGATTCGGAGACGGCTGAGTTCCTCCACCGTTTCACGCCGGTTGATCTCCCTGGTGGCAAGGACCAAGTCAGGGCGCAGCGAGACGATGGTCTCAATCGAAGGATCGATCAAGCCGCCCACACGGGTCTTGAGGCGCGCTTCAGGCGGATAATCCGTATAGTCGGTAACTCCAACCACCTCTGCCCCTTTGCCCAAGGCGAACACCGTCTCCGTAATGCTCGGAGCAAGGCAGATGATCCGATGGGGGGCTTGCGGCACATTCACATGACGCCCCACTTCGTCCATCAGACCACGCGAAGCGAGACACTGGACGGAAAGCAGCCATAACAGTCCGACCGAAGCGAGTCTCTTCGTCGAAATCAGCATGATGATTGCGCCCTTCGCTGTGCCCGCTTGGAACTTCGCGCGTGTTCCACAAAGCTGGTTGCTAGTCCTGCGTTCGAGAGAAAGTGGAGGTGAATGTAGCTGGCCAGAACGTTTTTCACTCGAAAACCCTCGGGCTCCTCCTGCCGGCTCAAGGAATATCGCAGGTGGTAAACCTGTTCTACCCCGTCCGTGCCGCTAATCGTGGAGCAGTGGAAGCTGTGCCCGCGCGCTCTCGTTCCTTTCGCTCCCATCATACAATCCGCTGTGAGCAGAACCTCCGTGTAGCCGAATTTAACAAGCCGCTCTGTCATCCGGACCCGCAGAGGTAATGCTCCTGCCATGCCAAAGGCGCTGCCTTGGCGCGTGACAATCTCTTCCGCCAGATACATCAGGCCTCCACACTCCGCGTAAATGGGGAGGCCTTGGTCAGTGAAACGCCTGACGGCGCGAAGCATGTCGAGATTTCGCGCGAGTTGCTCGGCGTATAACTCGGGGTATCCCCCGCCGAAATACAACGCGTCTGCTCCCTCGGGCAGGCCGCGGTCAGCAAGAGGGCTGAACTCCACAATTTCTGCTCCTGCCGCGCGCAGTGCGTCGAAGTTGTCCTCGTAGTAGAAACAAAAGGCCCGATCACGCGCCACGGCAATACGAGTCCTGATTTCGGGATCAATCGCGCTGTGCGGCTCGAACTCGGGACTAAAGGAGAAAGCGGATTCGAGAAGCTTCTCCATGTCGATATGAGTCTCGGCCAAATCCCCAAGCAAGGTCAGCGCAGAATCCGGCAAGACATCCTCGCTCGCCGTAAAAAGACCCAGGTACCGCTCCGGTATCCGAATGCGCTCATTTCTAGGCAGGCAGCCCAGAGGCACGGCTTGACAGGAACTCTCTACCGCTTCCCGCAGCAGCTTGTCGTGGGTCGGCCCAGCCACGCGGTTGAGGACCACTCCCGCAACTCTCAGTCTTGGGTCGAAAGTTTCAAAGCCCTTAACAAGGGCCGCAGCGCTCCGCGCTAGTTGCGAAGCGTCAATGACCAGGATGACGGGCAGGTTGAGCAGCTTAGCGATCTCGGCCGTGCTGCCTCGTTCGGAGACTCCATCAACTCCGTCAAACAGCCCCATGACCCCTTCGACCACCGAGACATCCGCTCCTTTTGCGCCTCGATAAAAAATCTGGCGGTTCACATCGAGCGTTAGCATCCACCCATCGAGATTGCGCGGCGGCCGCCCACAAGCGCGCGCATGATGTCCTCCGTCAATGAAATCGGGTCCGCACTTGAAGGATTGAACGGTGAGCCCCCGCCGGCGCAACGCAGCGATCAGCGCCAGCGTGACCGTCGTTTTGCCCACCCCGCTGGCGGCTCCCGCCACCACAAATCCTTTCACTGTTTCAGCCATTCACGCACCGTACGATTGCGCGGTCTCGAAAATAGTCAATGACATTCACTCCACCGTAGTCCTGAGCGATTCGAAAAAGATATCGGTCCGGCATGCCTAGAGCGCTTGCGAGAACGAGCCGAATCACCCCTGCGTGGGCGACCACGATCGCACATCCGCCGGCATGAGCCGCAATAAGGTTGCGTAATTCCTTCCGCACTCGCCTTTTGAACTCGGGGAAGTCCTCGCCGCCGGGGATCCCCTGCCGAGGGAAATCGTCGAGCCACCGGCGCGCCGCGTGCGGAAAACGCCTTGTGATCTCGGCCCATGAAAGCCCTTGCCAGCGCCCGAAATGAATTTCACGAAGCCCAGGCAGAATTTTGACTTCTACTCCGAGTTTTCGCGAAATCACCGCAGCCGTTCGGTGCGCCCGCTGGAGATCACTCGCGTAAATAGCCTGCGCTGGGTACTGCGATAATTTTTCCGCCAAGCGCGGAAGCTGCCGGCGGCCTTTGGCTGAAAGCGGCATGTCGGATTGTCCCAGGAACAAGCCTTGCCCTTCCGGAGCGGCGTGCCTGACACAAACCAGCCGGCATGGCTGTCCTGGCGCGGAGATTTCATTCCGCATTTTCCCTTCCCCATTGATCGTAAAAAATCAGTTCGTCCAGCGACGCGCGCGGGAGCCAACCCGCCGTCTCGAGCTCAGGACGCGGCAAGAATTCACTGACATAGCCGAGACACAGATAAGCCACGGGGATGACGTGCGGGGGAATATTCAGCACTTGCTTGAGCAAGGCGGGGTCGAAGATGCTGACCCATCCCACGCCGATTCCCTCGGCCCGCGCCGCGAGCCACAAGTTCTGGATCGCGCAGCAAGTGCTGTAGGTGTCCGTTTCGCGAATCGTATGGCGGCCGATGACGTGAGGGCCATTTCGTGTGGGATCGCAGGTAACGCAAAGATTTACAGGCGATTCAAGAATGCCTTCCAGTTTCAAACGCGAGTAGAGTTTTCTCCTTTCACCTTCAAATACCTGGGCGGCTTCTTGGTTTGCCTGCTCGAACAGATTTTTGATCCTCTTCTTCACTTCTTCACTTCGAATCACGACAAAAGACCAGGGCTGCATGAAGCCTACCGAACCTGCATGGTGCGCAGAGATC
>JAKASH010000220.1 GCA_021828225.1 Acidobacteriota bacterium
CCGTCAGGGAAACGGTCAGAGATTAGCAGTGGTGATCGGTTAGAGAATATGGGATTGGTGTTTGCATTTCCTAAAATTGCTCTTGAAGAGTTTCGTCGACGATTTTTAGGCCTCTGCTGGCTTCTGCGAGATTAGGTGAGAGTCGCAGAACTTTCTCGAACATCTCTTTCGCTCCCTTCAGATTACCTCGGTTGGCAAGAGGCAGGCCCCAATTAAGATAAGGCGTCGGGTAGTGAAGTGAATCCTCAGTCGCCCCCTCGAAGAGTTTTGCTGCTTTGGCGTTCTTCCTCAACATGGCATACAGAGTCCCAGGGTTGTTTTTGGCCTCTTCCCGATCGCTGAAAACCGGTGTCCTTCGCACGAGCCGGAGAGTCTCGACCCAAGCTAAGGCCGAAACATGATCATTATAGTGCGTGCGATTTCCGTGGATCAGGGAAGAGTTCGAGAACGGGAAGGATTACTACAGGCTTGAGGGCCTGCCGCTCCGGGAGCCTTCAGAGCCGTGGGCCCGGCCGTCAACCGAGAACTTGGAGTACGACTCCTACAATGTGTTCCGGTGACATTCTGGAAGGTTCGTCATCCGGCCCGCCTGCCAATTCCGGAAGCGGAGGACGGGACAGGTGAATCAAGTGTAACGGATGTCGCTCGAAAGTCGCTGTGTGCCGTTCGAGTTCGGAGCGAAGATGCCCGCAAGTGAACCGTCGGTCAAACCATGACCGAAATTTTGATCGGGCTGGCGGTCTCCTTCAGGTCGAAACGATGGAATCAGAAGAAGCCAGCATGATCCTCAAGCGGCGTCGAACAGATGCATGGTGGGACGTGGAAGGCGATCACGATTATGAAGCGAATCCAAAACGAGGATCGAGAAGCAGATTTCTCCTCACGGGCCCGACGGCCTCATGGACGCTCCGCCCGCTCCACCCGCGGCTTCCAACTCGGAAACCCCGGTCGGCGCGGCCGTGTGCGAACATCAGTGATGGCCGCCCGAGGCAGCTGCGGCGGGGGCTGCCGGCGCTGCATGCACGCTGCCCATTGCCGGAGCCGACATCACGCCGCGCATTGCTGGCGCAGACTCCCGGACCCCGCCCATCGAAGGTCCCGCGGCGTGGAAACTACGCACAGAAGGGCCGGCACGCTTGAATCTCGCCATCGGTGCGCCCGGCATGGTGCTCCGATTGCCCATTGCCGGGCCCATCGCGTTTTCCCGCGGAAGGGCGCGAAGGCCAGGCTGCCGTCCGACGAAGCCGGGGGCGCTGGCGTGCGGCAGGAAGACGGGATTCGCGCGCATCATCCTGCCCCGAAGCACCGGGTTGGAGGCAACCGAGTGGTTGATGATGGCGGGAGAACCAGCGGAGCGGAAGCCCAATCCGTTCGGTCCCGCAGCCTTCACGCGGAATTGGCCGCCCAGCGTGTTTCCGAGGCGGGTAAAAGCGGGAGCAGGACGGCTGCCGCCAAGAACCCGATGAAAGAAGGACCCATGTGGAGAGGCATGGAGTTCTGCCGCAGCTTGAGTGGGAGACTGCCCCATGAGAATGACCTTGGGCGCGACGGCGTTGAACGCCGTCGTTCGCTGCACCGGGAGGTTCGGCGCCCTGGCGCCGGTACGAGCGAGAGTGGACGGAGCTCTCGAAATAACAGCTCGGGTTCTTGTCGCGGCCAATGGCTGCGCAACGCCCCGCATGATGCCGGGCCTAAGATTTTCTTGCACAGGCGTGCCTGAAAGCATCGCGGTTGCGCCGGGGGCGATGGCTGGACCGCTTATGCGGGTAAGTTGCCCCACCACGATATGCACTCGCGTATTGTGATTCACCGGAAGCCCGTTTCGCAGCGTCCCTGGCCTGACCGCGATGACACAGTTCCCAGCCCGACAGGCCGGCGCGCCACGGGCACCCATCGGCGCCCAGGCGATGCACCCGGGGCCAGAGTACCAGTTAACCAGGGCCGGATACCACCTGGAGAGGTCCCCCGGCATCCAGAAGTAGCCGAATCCCGGGTCATAGTTCCAGAATCCGGTATGGAACGGCAGCCAGCCCCAAGGCTCGCTGGAAATCCAGGTGTAGCCAAACCCCGGATACCAGCTCCACTGTCCCAAGGCGTACGGGGTCCAGCCTGCCGGCTCAAATGGGGCCCAGCCGTAACCGAAGCCCGGAAAGAACGCCCATTCACCGTATGCGTCGAGGTCGCTCCACCCGTAAAGCGCACTGTTCATGTCCACCGGGCTGTCATTGTAGGCAAGCTCGGCCTGCTGGTCACGCTTATGCACCCAGTTGTCCCAGGAATCCTTCTGGATTCCGTGGGTGATGTCAAAAGCGGTGAGCGTTTCCCTGTTGAACTCCAGCACTTTCCCCTTGGTCACCTTGGCCAGCTGCTTCGGGTCCTTCACATTCACAGCCCCCTCGAATACTTCCACGCGCAGGCGTCCACCCGGACTAAGGTCGGTGCGGAATTCGGTCTTGCCGCGCGGCGTGACGCGCGCGTTTCCAGCCGCGATCGTGTACTTGTCGCCGTGTTGCGGAATGAGGTGGAACGTTCCATAGCCCTGGACAAAGCTGAGATTGTTGATTTTCGCCCCGCTCCCGGTCATGGCCAGTTGGTCAAAGCGGAGTTTCGAGAGCTGGCCGAGCCGCGCCGTCGAGCCATTTTCGAACTCAACTTCGGCGAAGCCGTTGCCCGCCGTCGAAACAGTAAAGCCTTGCTCGATGGGAGTGTTCACGGAGGCTTTGGCCCACTCTGCGGAGCTCGGACGCTTGACGAACACGGAGCCCTCCACAAAGCTCAGCCGCACAATGCGCACGTGTGAGTACCCGCTCTCCGCTGCCACATCTTTTCGCTGCCCAGCCAATGCGGCCGTGGCCAGAAACAAACCCGTGGCGAATATAAAAGCAAACTTGGAGAATTTACCTGTCATCATAAGGTCCTCCCTGGGCGGTGACCGGCATTAAGCGGGTATGAGGGACCGGCGTTGCCTGGTCTTTATAGTACCCTTGATGGCGCGATATACCAACCGGGATTTCCTTTTCGCCTTCCAGAGTGAGACGCTGTGGAAAATCCAATGCCGGGGCAGCCGTTACTCGCATACGTCCGTGCCGGTAAAGAGGACACGAAGGGGCCAATGGTCGTTCCATTCGGTGCCGTCGTCGTCCACGAGTACCGACACGCCCACTGCTGGGGGTCGTCCAGGTCGATGCGCCGCGTCATGGCAGGCTCCTCGGGAAGCACCTCGACAGCCACAGCCCCCCGGCAGCCGTGAAAACGCCGAGCCATACGAAGGAGGATTGTTCATTGCCCTGGCACGCACGTTGGTCTAAGCTATCTTGTCGTCAATGAGGACTGGATGATGCCCGACGCAGCCTTCTTCCGCCCGGAGCTTTTCGGGTTCTTGCGCCAGCTCAGGCGCCACAACAACCGCGACTGGTTCGCCAGGAACAAGCAGCGATATGAGGATGCCGTCCGCGATCCGGCCCTGATGTTCATCGGCAGCTTCGCGCCGCGCCTGAACAGGCTCAGCCCGCATTTCATCGCCGACCCGCGTCCGGCACGCGGCTCCCTCTTCCGGATATACCGCGATACCCGGTTCTCGCCGGACAAGCGGCCCTTCAAGACCCATGTCGGCATCCGTTTCTTCCATGCCAGCGGCAAGGACGCCCATGCGCCCGTGTTCTACCTGCACCTTGAGCCTGACAACTGCTTCGCGGCCGCGGGAGTCTGGCATCCTGACAGCAGCGCCCTGACGAAAATCCGGATGTCGATTGTTGCCGAGCCGGAGCGCTGGGCGAAGGCCAGGCGGAAGCTGGAGCTGGAGGGCGGCAGCCTCGTGCGGCCGCCGCGAGGATTCGATCCCAATCACCGGTTCATCGAGGACCTCAAGCGGAAGGGCTTCGTGGCGTCGCTCGGACTTGCAGAGGATCAGGTGTACGGCCCCGGGCTCATGCGGGATTTCGCCGCCGCGTGCCGGAAGACGCTGCCGCTGGTCGAGTTCACGACAAGGGCGCTGGGACAGGAGTTTTAGGCGCTTCCGGCCCTCCGCATACAGCTGGTGGCGTCCCTACTTCCAGGCTATTAGCCGCGGCATTCGGCCCTGGAGGAAGTCCTGCTTGAGAGGGTTCAGGAAGCCTTCGCCGTTTCCCCGGGGGTCATGGCGTTGCCAAATCTTCGGCATTAGTACCTTTGTGGTTGAATCCTGACATTTCCTAACAGGATATTTTTGAGCACATCGGATTTAGCCAGTGTTTATGCGGCGTTGAGAGCATTTTCGAAATCGTCCAACTTTCCTGTTTGGTTCCGGCTATGCCGGGTTAGGAGGTTGGACTGAGCTGCTTGGGGTGCAATCCCTTTCCCTGCTTCCAGGGAGCTTCGACAGCAGTGGGGGCACGATTTATACTTAATTCGGTGCATTATTCCGAGTCCGTCAATGCTGGCAGCCGATGGCAATTGGGCCGCAGGAACTCACCGGGGTTAAATGACCGACGTCTTCACGCCCGAGAAGCGCAGAGAGGTCATGTCCCGAATCAGGAGCTCAGGAACCAGCCCGGAGGCAAGGCTCCGCGCCTGTGTCCGGGAAGCCTTGGGCGGAATATGGCGGACAGACACGAACGTGCACAGTATTCCTGGACAGCCGGACATGGTGGTCCCGGGTTTGCGCCTTGCGATTTTCGCCGATGGGTGCTTTTGTCACGGCTGTCCTGAGCACGGCCATGTGCCAAAGTCCAACGTCCAATACTGGCTCCCGAAACTGGAAAGGAACTGTGTGCGTGACCTGGCAAACCGGCGGGTCCTGCGGAAAATGGGGTTCGCGGTGTGGCGCTTCTGGGCGCACGAGCTGAACGGGAAGCGCATGGCGAACACGCGGGTAGTTCTGAGTCGAAGACTGAAGGCATGGCTTTATCTGAAGAGGAGCCGGGAGGGGAGCGAGCATGGCCAGGTTCCATCGGGGCGAATATGTCAAGGCTGAGTTCCGGGATGAGTCGACGGGCGAAAGGGAGTGGATGTGGGTGGAGGTAGAGTCCTGCGACGACGAGGCGGGAATCCTCTTCGGGAAGCTCGACAGCGCGCCGCTGCTGGGAACCGATCTTCGCTTGGGCGATGAGCTGGCGATGAGCTATGACAAGGTCGTCGAGCACAGGAAGGCGTCAGATTTCGAGAAACAGTGAGGGCTGCGGCCTTATCGCCGCAAGCGGGCCTCCACTCATGAATCCTTTATGGGCAAATACACCAGAGGTCCTCAACCAGCGAAATGCCCGCATCCTTGCAGGTTTCCGCCAAAGGGACGACCTAACGCATAGGAAGAAAACGAGTACCAGTTGAGTACCACTTGACCGTTCCGAGGGTGTTTTTGCATGCTTTTCGGTTGCCAGCCATGCCGCAAAATCAACGAGATACCCTACCTTATATCGCCTGTTAACCGAATGGTTGCAGGTTCGAGTCCTGCCAGAGGAGCCAATCTTTTCAATAGCTTACAGGCACAACCCAAACCGGCGAGTACAAGTTAAGTACAAGTTACTTGCTGAGCTTTCCGAGCAGCGCCCTGACCACGACACTGTTAGCCTCGCGGTTCGCTGGACCGACGTCCGGCTCGATGCCGTAAATTTCCAGAGTTGTTTTCAAGTTGGAATGTCGCATCAGTTCCTTCTGAATCTCGGCTGGTGCACCGAATCGTTTTAGCCAAGCGCGGTAGCTGTGGCGGAACGTGTGCCACCCGACTTTGCCAATGCCGGCTTTGGCCGCCGCAGGCTGAATGTGATCTTTGAGAATCATTCCCTGCCAGCGGGGTCGGCCCGAGTCACTGGCGAACACATAATCCGAGTCCCCGGTATCGAAAGCCTTTCTGCGCCAGTCCAATAATTCGGTGGCCAGATTAGGATCCAGAGGC
>JAKASH010000221.1 GCA_021828225.1 Acidobacteriota bacterium
TCTCCTGGCAAAGCTTGTCGTTGAGCGGGTCGTCGAGGGCGAGAAGCTTGCGAAGTTCCGAGATCAGCCGCGCCTGGACTTCCGGTCGCAGCAGCTTCTTCTGATATTGCTGCTGGGGTTTGTCCCCAGCGGGTGTAAAAGACGTGCAGGGCGCGCCGGGGAAAAGCCGTACGATTCGCTGTGCCTCCGTGCCACATGTGCGCGTTCATCACAACAACTGTTCCCGCCTTTCCGGTGACCAGAATTTCATCTGGATGGCTGGCCAGAGGATCGCCGAGAACCTGCTGCGGCAATTTTCCCGACCGATGGGTTCCGGGGACGCATCGGGTTGCACCATTTTCGAACGTAAAATCATCAAGCATCCAGACGGTGTTGCAGACCCAGTAGCCCTTCTCGTCCGGAATCGCGCCGACGTCCGCATGGAGCGGCTGATCCGAACCGGAATAGGGATCAGCAGAACGGAAATTGACGCTGCCGAGTTTGAAGTTCTGGCCAAGGACGTGGGCGGCGAGTTCCAGAATGCGCGGCATCATGATGGCGCGCTCAAACACTTCTCCCTTGTCGACCAGGTTCGCAAGCCGCCGTGCGTGGCATTCCTGCTTGAACTCCGAGCCCGCGGCGCTGCCTTCCTGCTCGAGGAGTTCATCGATCAGGTTGCGAAGAGCGTCGAGGAAGTCGGGAGCGATATAGTTTTCGAGGACTACGTAGCCGTCGCGGTCAAGCTTCTCCCGTTCTGCGTCCTGCAGGGCACCATTCTACAGATTTTGCTAGGTATTTTGTAGCGGAGGGTGGCTGGTTGCGGCATTGGCCCTACGGTCTGCAACGCGCCACAACCAGAGTGATATCATCAGCCTGCTCCTGATGGCTGAACTGCTGCACAGATTCGATGATGGAATCCAGCATGGGCTGGGCGTGCAGGTCCCGATGTGCGCACAAAGTGTCGACCAGCCTGGACTCGCCAAACTCATTGCCCTGGGCGTCTGTGGCTTCTGTGACACCGTCAGTATAGAGCAGCAGCGTGTCACCCGGTTTTAACTGGGTTTCATCAATATGGCACTCCCAATTCTCAAAAAGTCCAACGACGGTTGATGTTGCTTCCAGGCGTTCAACGACCGGCTTAGAACTGCCCGGATTGCCTGAAGGTTCACATGCGTGCAGCAACAGTGGCGGCAAGTGCCCGCAATTGACGTAGCGGAGACGGTGGGTTGAGTCATCATAATCCGCAAAGAAGAGTGTGGCGTAACTGCTGTCGCTGGTGTTTTCGTAGAAAAGGCGATTGACGGAACTCAGAAGCTGCCCGATGTCATTGAGTGCTAGGGCGTATTGGCTGCGCAGGTTTGCCTGAAGATTGGCCATGAGCAGGGCGCCAGAGACTCCTTTGCCGGCAATGTCCGCCAGCACCAGCACCACCCGACCGGGCCGAAGCTCCAGAAAATCGTAATAGTCACCCCCGACTTCGCGAGCGGGCGCGCAGCCGCCTGCATAGTCGAGCGTTCGAAGGGCGGGCAATTTCTGAGGAAACAGCCGGGACTGGACTTGGCGAGCGAACTCCATTTCCTGTGCGGAGCGGCGGTCCGCCTCGATTCTCGTAGCAATCTGTTCGCCCAACCGAATGCTTTCCAGGGCGATACCTGCCTGGCTGGCCACGGACGCTAACAATTGCTTATCTTCTCTTGAATAGGGCTCCTCCGAAAGGCGTGAACCCAGCACCAGCAATCCCACCAGCCGGCTGTCACGTCCACGCACGGGCACCAGACAATCGGGTCGGAGAGCGGCAAGCAATAACGGTTGTGGCAAGTTATCCACATCTTCGGCGGAAATGTCCCAGGGCTGCCCGCGCCGAGCAACTTCCGCCATCAAAGGATCTGTCGCCGATAGGACTAGGAGCTCGGGAGGGACTTCCCCACGTATGGCGGAAAGTTGATTGTCGTTCGTTCCGAGATAGACGACGATGGAACTCGGCCGCAGGGCTTGTTCAAGGTGGTGCTCAAGCAGGCTTGCAAGTTGGTTCCGGTCGGTTGCCGTGCGCGTTCTTTCGACCAGGTCCTCCAAAATCATGCGGGCGTCGTAGGCATTGCGGAAGAAAGCCCGGTCGATCTTTTCACCCACGCGCTTGTGCACCAGCATTCCCGCCCAAAGCAGAAAAGTGCCAAAACCCGCTCCCAGCGCGATGCCGCCAGGAACGCCGCCAGCGGTCAGGAGTTCCAGATAGGGAGCCAAAACCAAAGCAAAAACCAGGGTGACGCCAATGCTAACCAGAGCCAGCAAGATCGTAAAGCCACGCAGGACCAGCAGGTAGCGGGCGCCTCGACGGAGCAGAACCGGAACTTCAAGAACGCGGTGCTTGACCACTGCATAGGCAAAGGATAGCGGAAAAAGAAAGAGCAGCAGGACCAGGGTTATGCCCAGTAGAAGCGGTGGATGGATGTGGAAGAAATCCCTCAGAGCGGTCTGTAGTACAATCGGCACTACGCCCACCAACGTCCCCCAGAGGATGACGCGAATCTTGCGGCGTGTTTCCGGAGTGGGTGCGCCAAAGGCGGTACCGACAAGTGCAACCAAACCCACTGCGATGAAACCATAGTTGTAAATTGGCCAGATGATTCGGTTTGAAGCGTGCGCTCCGACAAGCCTTTCAAGCAGAGCGGGAGCGTGGGAGGTGCCCAGACGCAATCCCGGCAAGGCAAAGGAAACGCCGATCGCCAGCCCCGCCCATTTCAGCCAGGGCAGACGGCGGTCGAGTACCGATCGGGCAGGGAACAACGCGAAGAAGCAGTAGAACACCGCTCCCAGCAAGGTGTCAAACAGGGCGCGATAGGCCGTGGCAAACGAACGAAGAGGAGGATCCAGACCTGCGAACAAGTTTGGAAATGGTGGAGCGGCGGCGAAGCAGGCAAACATCAGCGCCAGAAGCCAGGCATTGCGGTCCTCAAGCCGAAGGAACAATACTGGGAGGCCAACGATCAGGAATACGAGAGGATAGGTATTGAGAATGTCCTGCCCCAGCCGCTCCGTGAGACCTGCCTCTTTGGATGCAGCATGGCTTGCGCGAAATATAGCTGTAACGATGACCGGGGGAGAGGCATTGGGGCGCTGGACGGCCAGTTCGACCGTGTTGCCGGGTTTTTGCCTCGACCACACGTCAAAGAGCATGTGATGGTCCTTGATCGGCCGCCCGTTGATGCCAACGATCCGATCGCCCGGCTTTAATCCGGCTCTTGCTGCCGGGCCTCCGCCTTCGACACTTCTGACAAGCTCGCAGTGCTCGGACCTGACGTAGACTGTATCAAAGCCCAGCTCCACTCCGCTCTGCCAGCGGATGGAGTACATCCAAAGCGCGCTGTAGAGAACAATGGCAGCACCAAAGATTGCCGCCAGCACGGCTAGCCGCGGTTTCGATAGTGGAATGAACCTTTGCATAGCTGAAAGTGCCTACAGCCATATACGGAAGAAGGGGAGGAATGGTTTCGGGAAGGGGATGGTCGCTTCTGTTTCACGCCCGATGAGGGGACAGAAAAGACAAGGTTCCGTTAAACGCCGCGGAGCATTGGCCCACAAAACGGACCTTAGACAGGGCCAGAGCGCAGCTTTGCACGGCAGTGCTGCGCTCCACGCCTGTTGGACACCGTACCTTGGCTATGCGCCCGGTCAAAGACTTCCGGAAGATTTAACGGCTATCGGGTTTCCCGCCAGCAGCGTGGGCGCGCCAGCGCCGTAGGCAGCCTTGTTGTAAGCTGCAACCTGGTTTTTGAGAAAATCGTTGAAATCTTTGAGGTGCTGGTTCAACTCGCTTCGCATTTGACTCATGCTTGACGCAAACATCGACATGGAGGCCTGGCCGGGATACAGGTAATCGAGAGTACCGGCAAGCCCAGATAGGTCTTCGTGGAATCCTTGAAGCGCATGAAGAGAATCCTCCACCACATTGTGCTGCACCTTCGGGGTATAGACGCTGTTTTTCAAAGATTTCAGTTTCCCCTCCAGTTTCTTCGCGCGCTGCAGAACTGGTGCGTATTTCGATTGCAGACTCTTGTCGCCTTCAGAGGCCTGCTCAAAATCTGCAAGCTGTTTCTGCATCGCATCGATGCGGTTGATCATTTCATTCAGGGCGTCCAGTTCGTTCTGCACCGTCAGCGCCGCTTCAGCCGCGGACCGGAATTGCGCCGGCGTCACGTGAAGTCTGGGATCAGGAACGATCACTGCTTTCCCCTGCTGAGTCTGGCCATTCACGGTCACTGCTACGTTATAGGAGCCCGGAGGGACCGTCGGGCCGTCGGGGTTAATCTGTGGAGGCGACGGAGGCCGCTTCTCATATTTGAGTTTGATCGGGCCGTCGTATCTCATGTGCCACACGAATCGATTGATCCCGGCCTTTGAGGGACCGTACATCGTTGCCACCTCGTTTCCTTTGGCGTCGGTTACAACAATCTTCACCGGCGTTTTCCTGGCCACCTTTTCTGCCTTGGTGATCTTGATTTTGGACTTGAGCAGATAATCGATGACCACACCGGAGGGCGCGTTGGGAGCAAGGTAGCCTGTCGGCTGACCTTCGTCGGCACTCCACTGATGGAACAGAATGCCCGGCCCTGTTTTGAACAAATGGAAGCGGCTTGCCGCGATCGTCGGAGTGATCTCTTCCAGTGGTCGGATGTCGTCCAAAACAAAAATCCCGCGGCCATGTGTAGCCACCACAAGATCGTGCGGCTTCTTGACGAATTTCAGATCCCACACCGGGGCGGTTGGGAAATTGGCTTTGAGCGGATGCCACTGGCCACCATCGTCAGACGAATAGTAAAGGCCGGTGTCCGTGCCCAGAATGAGAAGTCCTCGCTTGTTGGGGTCCTCGCGAACGACGTGGGCCGGAGTACCCGCGGGCAATCCTTGCGTAATTTTCGTCCACGACTGTCCGTAGTCGGTGGTCCTGTAAACGTAGGGCTGAGGATCGCCGAGCATGTGGGCATCGTATGTTAAATAGGCCGTTCCCGCGTTGAATGGCGAGACTCCGATCTGTTCCACGCGTGCCCACTGGGGCGCGCCGGGAATGTGCGAAGTCACATTGGTCCATGTCTTGCCACCGTTGCGCGTGACCTGGACCAGGCCGTCGTCCGTTCCAACCCAGATCACCTGGGGATCCGTCGGCGCGATGGTGATGGACAGGATGGTGTCATAATTTTCTGCGCCGCTGATGTCATGGCGGACGGGGCCTCCGGCGGTTACCTGCTTGCTCTTGTCATTGCGCGTGAGGTCCGGACTGATCACGGTCCAGTGAAGCCCGCCGTCACTGGACTTGAAGACAACGTTGGCTCCCAGATAAACCACGTCTGCGTTCACGGGTGATACCGCGATCGGCGCGGTCCAGTTAAAGCGATATTTCAGCTCCGAGGGTTTCTCTTCGTTGACGTTTGGAAGGTAAGGCTGAACGAAGTGTGAAAAGTGCGTTTTCAGATTCCGGCGAAGGATATAGCCATTCTGGGCGTCGGTATAAAGGATATTCGAATCGCTAGGGGCGGGAACAGCGTACTGGCCGTCACCCCCGACCACCAGGTGCCATTCCCAGCCATTCACTCCACCACGCCCGAGGTCGCTGGAGGGCCCGCACCACGCGCCATTGTCCTGCAATCCGCCACAGATGTTGAACGGAACGCTGTGATCAACGGCGACCTGATAGAACTGCTCGATGGGAAGGTTGTTGAGGAATCGCCACGTCTTGGCTCCGTCGTTTGACAGGAATAGGCCGCCGTCATTGCCCTGGATAATCCGGTTCGGGTCCTTTGGGTCGATCCAGATGGCGTGATGGTCAACGTGCACGCCGTTGTCCACATAGTGGGCTGTCTTGCCGCCGTCGGTCGATTCCATCAGTTCCATTGA
>JAKASH010000222.1 GCA_021828225.1 Acidobacteriota bacterium
GACGGAGGTGGCATCGAGGTGCGTGTGCCCCAGATAAACCGACAGCACTGGCAGCCATTTCTGAACGTCAGCGCCTTGTTTGTACCAGGCCGTGAGCCGATCAACGGCAAAAGTGTGGCGCAAGTCATGCAACCGGGGCTGATACCGCGCACCATCGTTACGACGAACGCCAGCTTTTTCACGGATGCGTTGGAAGGCGCCCTCCAGGGTGGCCTGATTGATAGGCCTGCCGTCGCGGCTGATGAAGAAGGGCGCCTCGGGATCTTGGGGGTGTCCGTTGCGGCGACGTTTCCTGGCGTACGCCGCCAGGATTTTGGCAACTTGCCGGCTGAAGGGAACCCAGCGAGTCTTGCGGAACTTGGTTTGACGAATGAGGAGCAGTTTTTCAGGCAAGTTGACGTCAGCCATAGTGAGTGAAACAACTTCCCGAACGCGGAGGCCCGTAGCGTAGAGAAGAAGCAGAATGGTACGCACCATAGCGGGGTCGATGCGGCTGCGATTCTTTTGGTAAGTGAGCGATGCATTCAGCAACGCCCGCAGTTCGAGATGGGTATAGAGGTATGGGACGAAAGCCGGCGGCCGCTTGGGAATGACCGTCGGCAGAGGCGATCTGCCGATATAACCTCGGCCGATGGCATAGAGGAAGAAATGGCGTAAAGCTTGGAATTTGGCATGCCAATTCGCGGTAATGGGTCCTGTTCCATTCAGGAAGCGCAGGACTTCACCGGGTTGAATATTGGACACATTCTTCTGTCGTCCCATCGCCTTCGCGAAGGCCAGGAGAATGCGCCCGTTGGTGCAGAAAAGATCGCCCAAGGTTCGGCGATAGGTGATGTACGCGGTGATCGCTTTGAAGAGTTTCATATCAGACCTCCGAGACTGAACCGGGCGACTTCCCGCAAGCGCGGGAGATCGACCTTGGCATAGATCCGAGTGGTCTCCAGATCTCGGTGCCCCAGGTGATCAGCAATGGTCTTTAGGAGAACACCTTGATTCATCAGTCGCGTCGCGCAGGCGTGACGCAGCGAATGCGGGCCGTGATGGCGAATGGGAACATTCAAAGGTTTCCAGCGTCGACCTACGATTGCCGTGAGGGCAGGCTGGCGCAATGGAACAATGGGTGCTCGGGTGGTCAAGAAGATTTGGCGGCAGCGACTGGGAGGTCGACTCTCTTGCAGGTAGCGCAACAGGGCTTGGCCTACGCTTGGATGGAGCGGGAACTGCTGGGGTCTCCCACCCTTGCTACGGGTGAAATGCAGTATCCCCTGCTTCCAATCCAAGTCGTCCAGGCAGAGTCGGGCTACTTCGCTGGCACGGAGACCGTAGAGGGCAAAAAGCAGCAAGATGGCCCGGTCCCGGATATCGGCACGGCGGCTTCCTTGCGTTGTGCGGATCAGACGCTTGACGTCGTCCCAAATCGGACTGGAGGGCAGTGCGGCATGTCGATAGGTGCGCGGGGCCTTAAGCACGGCGGCAATAGTCGGGCTACACCAATGGCGACTTTCTGCAAAGCGAAAGAAAGCGCGAAGCGTGGAGACGAGGGTTTGGATGGTCCGGGGCGAATACTTTCCCTGGCCGAACTGGCGAACCAGGATGGCTTCCATTTGTGGAATGGTAATTTCAGCCAGCGTACGTCGATGCTGGCGAATTTGGTGAAGAAAGCGGCAAACTTCTCGACACCGGTAGCGGATGGTCGCTTCCGAAAAACCTCTTTCCTTTCGCATGTACTCAGCGAAAGCGACGACTTCAGGCGGGCTGGGCGGCGCTGGGGGCGTTTTGAGGAGACCGAGATAGCGAAGCCAGTTAACCGCGCACCAGAGAAAGCGGGCTTTGCTCAGCCGGGGACATCCACCCTTAAGCCGTTGGTGGTGGACTTGATGCCGCATCCAGCGTACGGCGGCTGTTTGGATCTGTTGGGGAGTGACGCGGCGCTTCTTATCGAGATTCAGGTACTTGATGACGATGAGCTGGTAAAACGCCATTCGGCGCAGAGTCGTAGGCAAAAATCCTTGTTCCGCGCAGTGCTCAAGGTAACGCACTCGCTGCTCCAGCAATGGGCTGGAGAGTTGGCGCTGAATGGCGTGCGGGCGTTCGAAAAGTCGATAGAACATGGTAGAACCTCCATGGAAACGGAATTGAACGGCACTACCTATTTACAGGAAGTTAAATATTATGTGGCATAGAAACTACACAACGACTCGATCGGCGGCGGGAGGAAAAGCTCTGCGCCACATAACTGGGAACGCCACAGAAGATCTCTTATGTGGTTGGCCACATAAGAGGTCGATAACAACGTAGGCCCGGAGCTTGAGGTGGTAAAAGAGCAGATCGATGCGAAATTCCTGGCCGCCGACTTCCAGCGGGTATTGACTCCCGACAAAAGCGAATCCGACACCCAGCTCCAGGAGGAAATCCCGAATGTGTTCAATAAGGCCACGTTCAAGCTCGCGTTCCTGGGCTTCCTTTCCGAGACTCAGGAAATCGAAGTTGTAGGGGTCCTTGATGATCTGCTGGGCAAGTTCAGACTGAGGGGTCGGAAGCGCCTGGGCGAAATTAGTCAGCGCCTTGCCTTGCCGGCGGTAAAGTCCGCTCTCAATTTGATGGACCAGAACATTCCTGCTCCAGCCATTCTCGATAGCCTGGCGAATGTACCACTCGCGTTCAGCGGGGACCTTGACATAGTCGAGTATGCGGACAATGTGCCCCCACGGAATTTGTGCAACAAGCTGTTGCACAATTGGCTCCTCGGGCCAGGCCTCAGCGAAGGCCCGCATGTATTTGAGGTTGCGGGGCGAAAAGCCGGTCATATGAGGGAAGGCCTTGCGCAGGTCGGCTGCCAGCCGGTCGATAACCTTCGCTCCCCATCCCTGTTCCTTTTGGCGTGTCAGGATGTCCTTGCCGATGCTCCAGTAGAGCAAGACGAGTTCGCGATTGACCGAGAGCGCCGCACGAAGCTGCGCATGCTGGATGCGATCCTTCAACTCCTTGAAGAAGCTGTCGTACCCCTTCGGGGCAATTAACCGCGTGTTCGCACTCAATGGATTCCTCCGTCTTCATGGGCGACTGAAGGTACCTTAAAAACTGGCGTTCCTTCGCATGGCATTCGATATGCCGGAATGGGAACGGGCTCGATCACAACAGCAGAACCGTGAAACAGCGTATCAGTGCTGAGCGCATTGTCGAAACAGATGTTCAAAACGGCGTTGGCTCCGAGAGCTTCGGTCTGGTTCAGGAGGCCTTCAAAGGTTTCGCTCTGAGCTGTGCCCTTGAAAGCAACTATCTTGTAGCCCTCAATGGATGACGCCGTCGTCGCAAAAATCATGGCCGCGCCCCCTAAATCAGGTGTGGTTGGGATGGCGCTGACACCTCCACTTGAATGACGTGCCCGCATCGCCGGCACATGAACGAACGGTCCCAGGCGCGGTATCGCTTCGGGAAGACCCGAGAGTTATACCAGACGACGAATCCTAGGACGAAAACGAGAAAGCCAAGATACGACCATCCAAGCCAGTTGAGCTGGTGCTTGAAATTCCGTTGGTAGCCAAGGAACGTGTGTGCATACCCCAGGGCGAATTCGAGGACCATGAGACCAATCAAACCGCCAACGACGGATTTCCAGTAGGACCACTTGTGCGGCGGTGCGATCCTGTTCGACAGCTTGGTCTGGATTTCGCCCTTGGTTCTGGCCCGCCCCAGGACAAGGTCGGCTCCTCCCGTCCCAATCGCCAGGCCCAGCCCGCCTGAGCGGGCGTGAAGCGTTGACGAGCCTTGCTCGTAAACGAGCGAAAGCTTTATAAATTCGGTTGATTCGCATCGCAGACATTCCATGCTCATTTTGCACCTCACCAAAGGCCAGGAATAAGCCGGTAACGAGCTGCTCCGGCATATTCAGAGTAATCTGGAAGATATTTTCTCAGGAGCTCGTCCTCCTTTAACACTCGCCTCAGAATCAGCAGCGAATAGCAAACCGCCGGAATTAACGCGACCACAGAACCAAGTGCCAACGCGGTTGTCGGCATACTGATTATCATTGCGAGATACCCCGGATGCCGGATGTGCCGGTAGGGACCGTGGGTGATGACCTCGTGGCCCCGTTCAGTCTGAATCCGGATCGCAGTTGAGAAGAAGGGATTCACTGCCATTGCCCAGATCTGAAGCCCCGCTGCCAGCAGTAGAACGATAAGTGCTGCTAATTGTGATGCCGCACCAATGGCGCGGGCCCAATGGAGACGGCCCGCGTCGAGGGCGGCAATGCTCACAGTCACCAGGAAGAGAAGACTCGCGGCCACGCGAGAGGCAGGGTCCAGTTCTTCAGGACGGGGCTTCCTACGCCCACCGTCCCGTGAAGAGTAGGTGGCCAATGTGCGCGCAAGGGCAGTGCCTGCAAAAACGACAAGGTATGCATCGAGCATTAGTGAATAAGCTCTCCCCGTGCACAGGAACAGGATTCCGGCAAGAACCGATGTCGACAGAAGCCATCGAGCAAGCGGCATCGTTTGAGTCATGGCGTCACCTCGAATCCCAAGCGTTGGACGTGCTGCTCGGACACTGAGCGGTCGGTCGGCCGCTGTTCGTTGCTCCTTCCGACCTTCGCCATGAACTCCTGGACCGTCTGCCGGGCGTATTCTTCTGCGTTCTGGTGGGGGTTTGGAGGGAACTGACGGATGGCATGCACCACGGCTTCAGGATTATCCCCGCGTGCAAGAGCCACACGTGCATAGGCTCGTGTGACAGTTCGTCGAGCGTAATACGCGGGCCGTGGCTTGTCGTAACGATAATCTTCGAGCCGCTGGATCAGAACGGCCATCGACTCTCCGTTCTTTAGTCGATCCTGAGCCCAGCGCCAGTCGTGGTCTGATGGAGTGCGCCTCGCCGCAGTTCCCTGGCGGCCTGAGTGAGTATTTGTCCGCTCCTGTTGCAAGGCCCGATCGTGAGCGATCGTCAGCTTGAAATCTGAGAGCCGGTAGGTCGCTGCGGCAAGTTCCAGCATTTCTACTTTGTAGTCCTGCTGGTACTTCTTGTTATAAAAGCCCGGAAGACGCAGGACACGGGTGGAATCGGTAGCAGCCGGATCCCCACCAAATCTGCTGACCATAACCCTCTGGAGATTCTCTGCCTCGGCCTGTCCCATTCCTTCGACCTTCCAGATCACCTGGTATTTCCCTGGCGAGGTCGAGAGAATGTAGTTCGGCTGGGGAATTTCATTGCTTGCCTTTATGGCTGCAAGCGACCGGTTTCCCTCCTTGTCGAGATCGAGATAGACGTGCCGGATGGCCGCCACATCCGCTTTGGTGCGGTTGCGGGTATCCTCGCGAAGGGAGTTATAGGAGATATAGATGTTCGCTCCCTGCGCGTTCTCGTGCCGTAGCCAGGCCTGCCAACTTTCGCTTGCCAGCTTCTCCGCCGTCGTTACCCGCTGGACCTTTCGGCCCGTGTCGCGGTTCAGGACCAGAACAGCAATACGGTCATTGGGTTCGAAGTTTCGGCGAATGTATTCCTCGGGCGTCAGGGCGTTCTCGCGATCCGGGTTTTGTTCTAGCGCAGGCATGGGGCTGTCACCTCGCGGGTGTAAATAGGTTTCAATTCGTACCGGTCCTGCTCAGGGTCATAACCCCTGATTTCGAGAGCCTCCGAGACGAACCTCTGCCCTAGCCGGCGTTCAAGCTGGATGATGGCATTGAGCGAGTCGGCTATGTTGGTCTTGATGGCGCGATAGGGCAGCTCGATCCCGCTCTGCAAGACGCAACTGGTAAACCGGGCAAGTCCCTGGGCGGCGGAATTGGCGTGAACGGTTGAAAGCGTCCCGGAATGGCCTGTGTTC
>JAKASH010000223.1 GCA_021828225.1 Acidobacteriota bacterium
CGGCATGACGATATGCTGGTAGTAGGCCTTTACGTCCTGAAGCGTGAGCGAAGAGACCGTGGACGGAGTCGCCTGGCGCAGCGTCGGATCGTGCTTGGGAAAGAGCGCGGTGTGGATCGCTCGGCCGGTCAGGTAGTCCGGGCTCTGGAGCTGTCCCGCCACGGTCGCGGCCAATTGCTGTTGGGTAATCTTGAAGGCCTTTTCCGGCAGGGCCGGGTGCAGCTCATTCTGAGCCAGCAGTTCGACGCCGCGATCGAGATCGTTGGACAGCACATTGAGTGAAAAATCGGTTCCCGCGGACTCGTCGGCGCCGATATCATCCAGCGCTTTCTGGAACTCAATGCGGTTCAGAGTTGTGGTTCCGTAGGAAAACAACTGGCCCAGCTCATCGGCCACACCGTCCTGGCCTTTGGGAGTTTCCAGGTCGGAGTTGTTCTTGATGTGGCCGTAAATGGTCACGGTATCGCTGATGGATTCCGGCTGGACAATCAGCTTGATGCCGTTGGGCAGTGTGTCCACCACAGGATGAATGGTCAGCTCGGGGATGGAAAGCTTCTTGAGTGCTACCTCGGCCCAGGGTGGAAGCTTGACGGATTTGGTATGCTTGGGCGCGAAAGATTCCCGGCCGCCAAAGGATTTCGAGGAGATGGGCTTGCCCGACACCTGCGGCGTGAGGACGGCCGTGATCGCTTTGTCCTCCACCAGGAACTGGCGGGCCACACGGTTGACGTCCGCTACGGTGACCTTCTGGATGGCCCGGACGTCGTCTTCGGGCGACTGGCGGCCTTCCACCGCCAGCGCGTTGGACCATGCCATCGCGAGACCGGACACCGAATTCTTTTCAAATTCCGCGCTGGCAAGTTCGTGGCGCTTGGAAGCAGCGACCAGGCTGGCCGGCACTCCGTCCTTGATGTCTTCCGCCAGAATCTTGCGCATTTCGTCGACCAACTGGGTTCCATTGCCACCCTTGGGAAAGGCTCCGATGGCGTAACCCAAGCCTGACTTCGGCAAGGAATCCAGCGAAAAGCCCGCGTAGAGCGCCTTGCCTTCCGGCACCAGAGCGTAGAGGCTGCCCCGCTGGCTGCTGAGCACGTCCGCCAGCACCTCGGCGGCCGCAAAATCAGGGCTGTTCGTACCCGGCATGCGGAAGGAAATCACCGACAACCCGTAGGGCAGATCGGTGTTCAGGCTAAGAGTCTGGGAACTGACCGAGTGAAACGAGAAACTCGGCCTTGCAGGAAGTTTCTTGGAAGGAATTGCGCCGTACAGTTTCTTGACTTCGGCCAGAGTCGTCTGCGGGTTGACGTCACCCACAATCACCAGGATGGCGTTGTTGGGCGCGTACCAGGTGTCATAGAACTTGTGAAGCATGGCGCCGGTGGTCTTGTTGAAGGAGGGGCGAGTGCCGAGCGCGTCGTGTGCGTAAGGCGTTCCTCGAAACATCGCGGCCAGCAGCTTGGTATAGAAGACGTATTCAGGATTGGACAGGTCCTGGGCGACTTCCTGCTCGATGGCCCCGCGTTCCTGGCTCCAGAGTTTTTGGGTGTCAAGAACTCCGCTCATGCGAGTGGAATCAACATGAAGGGCCACGTTCAGATCGGAAACAGGGACGGTGAAGAAATACTGCGTCACGGTCTGCTGCGTATCAGCATCGAACTCGCCGCCCATGGCCGCCGCAATGTCCGCCAATTGATTTGCGGAAAGGCCCGGGGCGCCTCGGAACATCATATGTTCCTGGGCATGGGCCATGCCGGGGAAACCCTCCGGCGCTTCGTCGGAGCCGACGCGGTAGTTCATCACCGTGGTGACCACCGGAGCCAGCGTGTTGCGGACAATCACAACCCTCAGGCCGTTCGGCAAGGTCGCACGCAAGACACCTTTGCCTTGAGCGGCCTTTGCGCTCGCCAGGCCGGCTGCAAGTACCAAGGCGGGCAAGAGCGCAGCGATCAATATGGCGGAAGCGCCGGTTTTCCGCCGCTCGCGCCCGGATTGCCTTCCATGCTGCTTGTTCTCATTAACCCCAGAATTGCCAGATTGCTTCACGTTCATTTTCTTCGGTCCCTCAGTCCGATGTTTCCATCGCATGTTTTGAGTTGATCGGAATACGGCACTTACAAAATTGTGCCTGTCGCATTCCTGTTGTTAGATGCATGAATGCATGCCGATCGGTTGCGTCCCTGCATATAACTCCATCTTATATGTTCGCGCCGGGATAAAGCGAAAGGCCAGAAAGCAAAAAATTCTACCTCTCTCCGGAGAATCTCTGATAAATTGAGCCGCGCATTATTCCGGACACCATTCCGGGAGAGCGGTTTGCTCCCCGGGAGTCACTCTCTCAACGAAAGAGTATTGATAATGTCAGAGTCGAAAACCCACTCCCCCGCGAAGCGAAGTCAGAATTTTAATCATATGAGGACTTGGAAGTTAATACAAATCGCAATTCTTCTTGTTGGCGCAACGCTTCTGACGCAATGCCAGAAGGAGCAACGGCTGGAGAGCTACCGCACCTGGCAGGTCTATGGCGGCAGCCCTGACAATATTCATTATTCGTCGCTCCATCAGATCAACCGCGGCAATGTCAGCCAGCTTAAGGTTGCGTGGAAATTCAATAGCGGCGACGCGTTTCCGGAGTCGGAGATGGAGTGCAATCCCATCATTGTCCACGGCGTGCTTTACGCCACGACTCCCAAGCTTCGGCTGATCGCACTCAACGCTGCCACCGGGAAGCTGATCTGGAGCTTCAGCCCGCCGGAGGAGGAGCCCCTGCGCAAGATGCGCAATCGCGGAGTGACCTACTGGAGCGATGGCAACGACCAGCGCGTCTTCTTTGTTGCCGGGCACAACCTCTATGCGGTTAATGCGGTGACGGGCAAGCTGATTCCTTCCTTTGGCGAGGCGGGACACGTCGATCTGCGTGATGGCCTGGGGCGCGATCCGCAAGATCTTTCGGTCACGGCCACAAGCCCCGGCGTCATCTATAAGGACCTCATCATCATGGGCAGCGCTCTGCCCGAGGATTTGCCCTGCCCTCCGGGCGACATCCGGGCTTATGACGTCCGCACCGGGAAAATGCGCTGGATCTTCCACACCATTCCTCACCCCGGCGAGCCGGGCTACAACACGTGGCCGAAAGATGCCTGGAAATACATCGGCGGAGCCAACAACTGGGCAGGCATGAGCGTGGACGTGAAGCGCGGCCTGGTGTTTGTTCCGACCGGCTCCGCGGCCTTTGATTTTTATGGGGCTGACAGGATTGGCGACGATCTCTATGCCGACTGCGAGATTGCTCTCAACGCCGCGACGGGCAAGCTGGTCTGGTACTTTCAGGGAGTCAAACACGACCTCTGGGACCGCGATTTTCCGGCGGCACCGGCGCTGGTGACCGTTGAACACGACGGGCATGAGGTTGACGCGGTTGCGCAGATCACCAAATCCGGTTATGTGTTCCTCTTCAATCGCGAGACCGGCAAGCCGCTGTTTCCCATTCAATATCGCAAGGTTCCAGCCTCGGATGTCGATGGCGAGAAGGCTGCCACAACACAACCTTTTCCCCTGCTGCCGCCGCCTTTCGCTCACCAGGAATTCACCCCGGCCCTCGTGACCGACCGTACGCCTGCAGCGCGCAAGGCGGTGCTGGAGCGGCTGCGAAAGCTCCGCTACGGGGGGCAATTCATTCCTCCCAGCCTGCAGGGAACCGTCATCTTTCCGGGGTTTGACGGCGGCGGCGAGTGGGGCGGCCCGGCATTCGACCCCACCACCGGAGTGCTTTACATTAACGCCAACGTGATGGCATGGATCCTCAGGCTTGTTCCACGGCCGAAAACCCGGGGGCTGGTTAACGCGCGCCAGATATATCTCAGCAATTGTTCCAGTTGCCACAGGGCCGACCTGGCCGGCAGCCCGCCGGAGTTTCCTTCCCTCAGGCATATCGGCAGGAAATTCACCGAATCGCAGATCGAGGACATCATCAAAAAAGGCGGCGGCCGAATGCCAGCGTTCGAGCAGCTTGGAAGCGCGCCCATTCGCGCCATCGCAACTTATGTGGCAACAGGTAAGCAAACCATGGCGAAGGCCACATGGAACAAGGCCGAAATGGGGCCCTGGCTTAAGTACATGGACGACGGCTATAACAAATTTCTGGACCCTGAGGGTTACCCGGCGGTAAAGCCGCCCTGGGGAACGCTGAATGCCATCAACCTGAACACCGGAAAATTTGTCTGGCGAATCCCGTTCGGCGAGTTTCCCACATTGGTTAAGAAAGGGATTCGCAATACGGGGAGTGAAAATTACGGTGGACCCCTGGTGACCGCCGGAGGGCTCGTCTTCATTGCGGCGACTGACCACGACAACAAGTTCCATGCCTACGACAAGGCCACGGGGAAATTGCTCTGGGAAGCTACGTTGCCTTATGCTGGAAACGCTACGCCTGCGACCTACGAAGTGAACGGACGGCAATACGTGGTGATTGGCGCTGGAGGCGGGAAATGGGGTGCACCTTCCGGAGGCACCTACGTGGCTTTTGCCCTGCCGAAGTAGGATTTCGAGGGCAAACCGAGCACTCATATCGGCGCCGGGCGGCGCGAAAGTGATGTGAGTCACCAGCTTTTGTGACCCTCCTCACTGCTCGCGGGTTTATTCCGACGTACAAGTTGCTGTATAATCATCGGTTGTCTTTAGGAGTCGACAATGGGCAAACTACATGATCGTCTGGCAGAACAAGCGCCGGGCCTGCGCGAAAAGGTCCATGCAATCGTTGCTGAGCACGGCGAGGCCGTCGTTTCTCAGGTAACGGTTAGCCAACTTTATGGTGGGATGCGAGGTGTAAAGGGTTTGGTTTGCGACACTTCGGTAGTCGAGCCGGACACGGGATTGCTGATCCGGGGGATTCCTATCGGCGAGCTGGAGAACCGCATTCCGGAAGAGGTATTTTATCTGCTCTGTACGGGTGAGCTTCCAGACGCCCGAGCACTGGCGAGCCTTCAGCAGGATCTTCGTCAGCGCGCTGAAGTCCCCTCGTACGTTTGGGACGTGCTGAAGGCTTTACCCCCTGATACGCACCCCATGGCCATGTTCAGCACTGCTATCCTTTCCATGGAACGCGAGTCCATATTTCGCAAGGAGTATTCGGAGGGGCTGCACAAGCCCGATTATTGGGAACCGACTCTGGATGATGCTCTCCTGCTGATTGCCCGGCTTCCGGGGGTCGCCGCGGGCATCTATCGGATTCACACCGGCAAAGGCGAACCCTTAGCTCCGGATCCGAACCTCGATTGGGGCGCCAATTACGCTTATATGCTGGGCCTGCCCGATCCCAAGGGCGAGTTCCGCAACCTGATCCGCCTTTACATGACCCTGCACTGCGATCACGAGGGCGGAAACGTCAGCGCATTTACGTGTCACACCGTGGGCTCCGCACTCTCGGATCCCTTCTATGCCGTTTCGGCCGGCATGAACGGGCTTGCGGGCCCGCTGCACGGGCTGGCCAACCAGGAATGCCTCCATTTTGTTCTCGAAATTCGCAACAAATACAACGGCGTGCCAACCGACGACCAGCTTCGGGACTTTGTCTGGGAAACACTCCACAGCGGCCGTGTGGTTCCGGGTTACGGCCACGCGGTTCTTCGCGTCACCGATCCCCGCTTTACGGCTTTCCACGAGTTCGGGACGCGAGTCTGTCCCGATTACGATGTATTCAAGATCGTGGACCGGCTGTTCCATGTAACCCCAGGGATTCTCAAGGAACAGGGCAAGGTGAAAGACCCCTGGCCGAACGTCGACGCCGGCTCAGGTTCCTTGCTTTATCTGTTTGGCTT
>JAKASH010000224.1 GCA_021828225.1 Acidobacteriota bacterium
CTTCCGCGCAAAGTGGAAGGACACAGTCCCGAACTCAGTCACATCCCGCCGATCCATCACAGGGCAACCTACGGCGTGGTCGAAATCACGCGCGGGTGCGGCCGCGGTTGCCAGTTTTGTTCGGTAGCCCTTCGCGACGGGAAAAGCATTCCGCTTCCGCAAATTCTTCATAACGTTCGAGCGCAGGTGGCCGAGGGCGCTGACACCATCCTGCTGACCACGGAGGACCTTTTCCTCTACGAGCAGGGACCAAAATTCCAGACCAACGTTCCGGCGTTGAAGCGGCTCTTTGAGTCGGTGGCCGCCGTGCCGGGCGTCAAGCATATCAATCTGACCCACGGCACGATGGCCCCTTTCCTGACCAATCCGGAACTGCTGGATGAACTCACGGAACTCGTGGTAGGCAAGAGCTCCTCGCAGCACGTGGAATCGACCCATCCGGACAAACGCTACGCCATCATGTTTATTGGTTTAGAAACAGGATCGGTTCGCCTTTTTAAGCAATATATGAAGGGCAAAACCTATCCTTTCCGCCCCGAGCAATGGCCGGACGTCATCCTGAAGGGCATGGAAATGCAGAACAAGTACAACTGGTTCCCCATTTGCACCTTCATCATCGGCCTGCCCGGTGAAACGCGCGAGGATACCAAGCAGTCGCTGGATCTGCTATATGCTCTCAAGGATTCAAAATGGGTGGTAGTGCCAACCTTGTTTGTCCCCCTGGAAGACACGCGCTTGGGAGCCAGGGAGAGCGCGAAAATATTCAACCTGACCGATCTGCAGTGGGAGTTTTTCTTCACCTGCTGGAGGTACAATCTGGACTTCTGGCGAAGGGAGCGCTCGACGCAGTGGAAGTTCAACGTCGGCATCCCGCTCTATTACTACCTGATGGGACGCAGAATCTTCGGCAGCGCCCTGAAATATCCGCTATTCCGCCTGGCGCATTTCCCGGAATGGTTCCTGCGCCGGAAGCTCTACCTGGACTTCAGCGGCAGAATGCAGCCACGCTGGCAGGCGCCGGACAATGTGATCATCCCGGGCCACCCCCATCACCCCAGAATCCCGAATCTTTCAGGAATCAGCCAACCACCGGATCAAATCCAGATCCTTTGATGGCAGCTTCGAAATTGTAAGCCGCGACGGCGGGATTTCCGCCAATGCAAAAGGACGGCTGCGCAAACTCCGGCGACACATTACAGGAAACGCAGCACTCAGCGCCGGATACGAGTTGCCAAAAAAGTGAGAAATTCCAGCAGGCCGTAAACCAGGACGCAAAACCACAAGTCCACGAACATGCCGAAGTCGGCATGGTACGGGCGGTGCTGTATTACGGGTGGCAAGTGGGGTTCAAGGCTGAAATAAATGAGGTTGCCAACAATGATGGCAATCAGATATTTTATCCAGCGTTTTGCTCTAGCGTTCATAGTCCTCAGAGGCGGATCGAACCCAGTCACCGCCTTCCAAAAGCTCATATAATCACTGGTTGCAAGAAAGAGGCAGCGACAGTGTAACACTACTACGTTCTGGCGGATAGATGCTGGCAGCATACTGGCTCTAAAGTAACGTACACCAAAAGCGTTGCCTTGCTTCTTCCCAACCGGGACGAGATTTTGCGAGTCCATTCTGCTGCCGTCGTCAATCCGCGTGCTGCCAGCCGCCCTTTGCCGATATAACATCGAAGCCCCGCCACTCTCGGCGTTCTCGTTATAATATAAAGGCCGGATCGCAATGCCACTTCCCCGTCTCAAGTTGACGTCCGAAGTCAAATACCTGAAAGGTGTCGGGCCCGCCCGCGCCGAGTTGCTGGCCGCGCGCGGCATTCACACCATCGAGGACCTTCTCTACTACACGCCGTTTCGTTACGAAGACAGAACCCGCCTGACCGCCGTAGGCGACCTGGTTCCTGGACAGACCACGACCATCCAGTGCAAAGTGCTGACCTGCGGCCTGACGCGGACACGAGGAGGCCTGTACATTTACGATCTGGCAGCTATTGATGCCAGCGGCGCGTCCCACCCGCGCCTGATCCGATGCAAGTGGTTCAACGCCCGGTATCTTGAACGCGGCAAGATCTTCCGCGCCGGCCAGCAGGTTTTCTTTTACGGCAAGGCCGAGCACGACCCTTTCGGCACCGGCAACCTGCAAATCATCCAGCCGCAATATGAGATCATCCCTGAGAGTGAACCGGCCGAGAGCGAGTCGCTGGAAGTGGGGCGCGTGGTGCCGATTTATGAATCGGTCAGCCAACTTGGGCCTCGAGTCTTGCGCCGCCTGATGAGAGCCGCCCTGGAATCGGTGGGTGATCAGATTCCGGAACTCCTGCCGGAATCGGTACGCAAGAAGAATAGCCTGTCGAGCCGAGCCTCCGCCTTTCATCTGACCCATTTCCCGGACGGCAATCAATCCTTCGAGGAACTGGCAAGGTTTCGCACGCCGGCACAAATTCGATTGATATTCGAAGAATTATTTAACGTCAGCGCCGGACTTGCCTTGAAACACCGCAAAGCCAAAACGGCACCCGGCATCCAGTTTTGCGTCACTGATGGTCTGCGCCGGGACATCAAGACCATTCTCCCTTTTCATCCAACCGCAGCTCAAAAGCGTGTGCTGAAGGAAATTGCGGACGACATGTGCTCACCTCGCCCGATGAACCGCCTGCTGCAGGGCGATGTGGGTTCCGGAAAGACGATCGTGGCGCTGCAGGCGGCCCTGCTGGCTCTCGCGAACGGCTACCAGGTGGCGCTGATGGCGCCCACGGAAATTCTGGCCACACAGCACTATCTTTCCATCCGGCAGTTGCTTGAGCCGCTGCCTTATAAAGTCAATCTGCTGACGGGCGGCCGGCGCACGAGAGAGAAGGCAGACCTGAAGGACCAAGTGGCACTCGGCGAAACGCATATCGTTGTGGGGACCCATGCTCTGATTGAACGCGACGTGGAATTCGCCAGGCTGGGGCTGGTGGTGGTGGATGAGCAACACCGTTTCGGCGTCCTGCAACGTTACCGGTTGATCCGCAAGGCGCAGGTTCCGGACGTTCTGGTGATGACCGCCACGCCGATACCACGGACCCTCGCGCTCACTCTCTACGGCGACCTCGACATCTCCGTGATCGATGAACTGCCGCCTAACCGTTCGCCGATTGTGACTCGACTGATCGAGGAGCGGGAGAGGAATCAGACTTTCGAATTTATTCGAAACAAGGTACGCACCGGCGATCAAGTCTATGCGGTCTACCCCGTCATCGAGGAATCAGAAAAGCTCGATCTGCGGCCGGCGATGAAAATGTTTGAGCACCTTTCCGCCAACGTCTTTCCGGAATTTCAAGTGGGGCTGTTGCACGGGCGGCTCTCCAGCAGCGAAAAAGACGATGTCATGAACCGTTTTAAGAAAGGCGACATCCAGATCCTCGTCTCAACCACGGTGGTCGAGGTGGGCGTGGATGTGCCCAACGCGACCGTCATGCTGATTGAACACGCTGAGCGCTTTGGCCTTTCACAACTCCATCAACTGCGCGGGCGCATCGGGCGCGGGCGGAAAAAATCATACTGTCTGCTGTTGGCCGCCGACCCGCGGACACCGGAAGCCGACGAACGATTGCGGACGATGACCGAAACAACCGATGGATTTAAGATCTCGGAAGTCGATCTCAGGCTTCGCGGGCCGGGTGAATTCTTCGGAACACGCCAATCGGGTATCCCCGCCTTCCGCATTGCCAACCTGCTGCGGGACCAGGAAATCCTGGAGTGGGCCAAGCGCGAGGCAGCAAACTTCATCGAGCATCCGGAATCGCGCGAGGAATTTGAAGCTTACGTAAGCTTCCTGCGGAACGAGTGGTCACGACGCTACGGTTTGGCTGGCGTGGCATAAGGGTTCAGCACAAAGCAAGGATGTGATTTAATAGAGGCTCGTTTCTTCGGTCTCTTCTGCCTTCTGGATAATTATGCGGATCATTTCCGGTTCACATCGCGGGCATCGCATTCAAACCCTGAAGGGCGCCAGCCTTCGGCCAACCTCTGACCAGATGCGCGAGACGCTTTTCGACGTTCTGGGACCGGACGTGCGGGATTCGAGATTTCTGGATGCCTATGCAGGTTCCGGCGCGGTAGGGCTGGAAGCACTGAGCCGCGGGGCAAATGAAGTCGTCTTTATCGAACATCACCGGGCAGCATATCAAATGATTCGCAAAAATCTTGCAACATTGAAAATACAATCAGGTTTCTACCTGGTGAACTCGAAAGTCCTGACGGCCCTCGAGAGGCTCGACGAAGCGGGCGATGTCTTTGACTATGTTTTTCTCGACCCGCCTTACAGCGAAGTGAGCGAATACCACCACGCCCTGCGACAACTGGGCCGATCCAGGATGCTCACTCCCACCTCCCTCGTCATCGCCGAACACTCACGTCATTATTTTTTGGAAGACCACTATGGCCAGCTTGCGCGAACTCGAACCATCCGCCACGGTGACGCGCAGCTGACTTTTTACCGGCTCAGCCAGACCGCCGAGCAAAGCAGCGGCACGCCAGACTCGTAACTTACAGAGAATTGCAAATTACATTGACATCATTTTTTGTAGCCGACCGTGTCACTACAATTTGCAATCCTCCATAGTAACAAGGCTCATCAGTTTCTTGACCACGAACCGGACTATCCCCTAAACTTGGTGAAGCGTCCTGATAACATAGGGTTTGAAGGCCTCAGGAACGTGGCGGGGTAGCTCAGTGGTAGAGCGAGGGTCTCATAATCCCTAGGTCGGGAGTTCGATCCTCCCCCCCGCTACCAGATTCCAAAGAATTTAGCCGACCTTCGCGGAAACCGCCAAAACCTCGGTGCTAGTGGCAGTGTCAGTTTGACCCCCGGTTTGGGCGGTCGCCAGCCGTTCCACGGCGTCGGCCAATTGACCGGGTTGCAGGTGGGCATAGCGCATTGTGGTCTGAATTTCCGAGCGGCCCATCAACTCCGCGATGTGGCGCATTGGGACTCCCGCCATCGCCAGGCGCGAGGCGAAGGTGTGCCGTAGGTCGTGCCAGTGAAAGTTGCTGATCCCGGCATCCTTCAGAGCTTCCCGAAATCACTTTCCCGGATCGGTTCCGTCGAACACGTAAGGCGAATCAATCCGATGCGGAATGGAGCGCAGGGTTTCCCGAAGGACGGAGTTCATGGGGATCTCGCGGCGTCTCCCACTCTTGCTGCGGGGCAGACGAATGACGCCGGCGCGGAAGTTGATATGCTCCCATTTCATCCCGCCATCGGGGACTTGAGCGGTTCGGTATTGCTCACTGCGGCGCATCCCCGAATGGAGCGCGACCAGGATTTCTTTTTCTCTCTCCGGCCATTTTTTCTCGCGCAGGACTTTCATGAGGCTCTGCTCTTCGTCGCTCGACAGATAGCGGACCCGTTGGTTGTTTTCTTTGCGGTGGGCGGTCTCACGTACAGGGTTTGAGGCAGACTTCCCGTTCTTCACAGCCCGCCGGAAGATACCCGACAAGAGGGCGCGGTAGCGGTTGTGAGTGGCGTCCGCCCAGCCTTTTTTCTTCCCTAATTCGGCCAGCACGGTTTCAAGTCGGCCCGGCGTCAATTCGGCAATAGGAACTTCCTTCAGCAATTCAAGCAGGACCTCGACTCGCGCTTCATCGTGAGCCCAATCCCGCTTGACCTGCTTGACGTGGGCGGTGTAGTCCTTGGCGATTTCTCTGAATAGCACGGAACGCTGCTTGATCTTCTCGGGGAAAAATTTCTCTTCGCGGATTTCCGTCCGGCGCTTTGCAACCACGGACCTCTCATCTTCG
>JAKASH010000225.1 GCA_021828225.1 Acidobacteriota bacterium
TCACCCAGCTCGATCCTCAAACGCGCGCCGCGCTCAGAAAGCTTCGCGCCGCGGTGTCCGAGTTTGTACCGGAATCACTTGATGCTCCTCCTCGAGTCGCTATCTTCCCGATGCACGACCGCGTCGGTGTCGCGAACTTCACCGAACTTCCAGTTACGTGCCACCTGAGCGGACTTGGAGGCATGGATACGGGATTCACGCAACTATTCGGAACCGCAGAAACCCGCGTGACAGAGGATGGGACCGCTTTGTACCTGCCGCCCCACGGAGTGATAGTTGTCAAGTGATCGCAAGCGGGAGTCAAATGGTGCCATCGAAGGGTAACAAATCGCTGAAGGTTGATAAGCGGGGCTGGAGGCTCTCAAAAGTCACTGCGGTGGCATTTGCCCTCGCTCTGGCAATGGCAACTGCACCGGCCCGGCTGAGAGCCCAGCAGGACAAAGGGCAGCCGCCGGCGCCGGCAAAGTCCCTGTTCCAGGCCAAATCGCACCCGACCCCCGGGCAGCCCCATCGTTTCTTTGACAAAACTAACTTGATGCTGTTTGCCGGGGTGGCGGCGGTACGGGCCCTGGACTTCACTTCAACCCAGCATTTTCGAAGCCGGGGCCATAACGAGGTTTTGCTGACCAACAGTATTGTGGACAACAAGCCGCTGTTCGCAGGTATCGAAGTAGCCGGGACGGCGCTCTCCATCGGTATCGCCTACTGGTTGCACCGGACGGGCCATCATAAGCTGGAGCGATGGGTCTCGATTGTCCATATTGGTGTGGGCGCTTTTGGCGACATCCGGAATTACACGCTCGGAGCACCCCAGTAAGCGCGTGGAATGAGACCGTAAGGAAACGTTTCGCGCAATTGCAAGGTTAGGAAAGGTTCGACTAAAATAGTAAATTGGCATGGAGGACTCCCCGAGTCCCCTGCCGGTGGAAACCACGGCGCGTGAATTTTTTGGTTACACACAACAATCGCAAGCTCCGTTCCCCTCGTTGGCCCTCGCTGGGTGTCATCATTGGAATGATTCTACTGATGACGCCACTCCTTGCGCAGAGCGAAAACTTTGTTTTCTATTTCCCGAAGTCGCACTCGGTCCTTCCGGCAAAGACTTACGGGAATGTCGAGTATCTGCCCGTACTCCCGCTCCTGAACCTCTTTGGCCATGTCGGCAGCCTCAAGAGCAAGCGAAAATCTCTGCAGGTCTGGTTTAACAGCACAGAAATCAGGCTTCGCGAAAAGAACCGGACGGTGAGGCTGAACAAAGCCCGGTTCAAACTCGATTATCCTGTGCGCTCCATTGAAGGAGAATGGATGGTGCCGGTGGAATTTCTTACCACCATCCTGCCAACGCTCATCAATCAAACGGTGGAGTACCAGAGGGGCACGAATCGCATTTTTGTCGGCGGGATCAAACCGAATTCGTTTACGCTCCACATGGCGCCGCTCCAGGGGGGAGCGCAGTTAACCGTTCAGTTTGCGGAGCAGATTAACCTTCGGACAGCCGCGCAAAACGGAAAGTGGATCCTGTATCTCGGCAGTCATCCGGTTGAACCCATTGAGTCAAATTTTCAGTTCCACAACCCGTACGTCTCACAAGTGAAATTCGACGATCAGGATGGCCAGCCCAAGCTGATCATAACTCCTGCGTCGCCGGGCTTTGACTTCTATCCAAAACTGGAAGAAGGAAAGAAAATCATCGTGGCCAATATCCTGAAGCCCGGGGTTACAGTGGCGCGGCAGGCTCCGATGCCGTCGAAACCGGCTCCAGCGCCGCAGCCGGCTCCAGCCGCTCCCACCACTCCTCCAGCAACCGCGCAAAAACAGTTAACGCCCATGGCGGTTCCGCAGGTGTCTTTGCCCGCGGTCGTGCTGGACGCCGGGGGCGGGGGAACCGACGTTGGAGCTCAGGGCAGCAACGGACTTCTTGAAAAGAACCTGACGGCCCAGATTGTCGCTCAGGTCCAGAAAGCACTTGCCGCAACCGGCAAGTATTCAGTCGTTTTGACTCGGACCGGCGATGTGAATGTCGGATTTGACCAGAGAGCCGCGGAAGCCAATATCGCGAATCCCATCGCTTTCATCTCTTTCCATGCGGGCAATCTGGGACCGTCGACGCCGCGAGTGGTGGTTTACAGCTATCGTCCCTCGTCACCTTTGGCGATGGCGCCCAGCGCCGACCCGCAGTCACTTTTTGTTCCCTGGGACAAGGTGCAGCTCCGGTACATGGCTCAAAGCAACCGGCTTGCTCAGGATCTGCAGCAGGCGCTGGAACAAACCACGAAGGTTGCATCGACGCCACCCATGGAGGTGCCGGTCAAAGTTCTGGAGAGCATCAACGCGCCCGCCGTCGCCATCGAGGTGGGAAGCCTGACGCCCAACAGCGATTCCGCTGCTCTGACCAATCCCTCTTTCCAGAATGAAATCGCCAGCGCCGTGGTTCAGGCCATAGCAACCTTTCAGGGAGGGCGGCCTTAGATCATGTCTCGCCGCGTGCTAATCCTGACCGTTGCGGTTGCCGCCATCCTGGTGGCCGGAATTTTTTACCTGATATCCCTGCGGCATCGCATCGTTCCCTCGGCTGCAAGCGCACTGCGCTCCGAACAGGCTGCTCGCACCAAACTGAACGAAGAGGCCCTGCAGCCGGTCGGGGGGCAGACTCAGATCATTACGCTCTACTTTCCTTCCTATGCAGATGGAAACCTCGTGGCCGAAACCCGTTCCTTGAAGGTCTCCTCGGATAATATCAAGGCCATCCGTCAGGTTCTGCTGGCCCTCATTGAAGGATCGCACCAGGGACACGGTACCGCCCTGTCACCTTCAACAACCATCCGAGCCGTTTTCCTGGCCCCGGGCGGCACCGCCATCGTCGATCTTTCCCAGGAGGCGCTGGCAGACTTCCAGCCAGGTATCGAAAGCGAAAGCCTGGCGATTTACTCAATTGTAGACTCCCTGTGCGCCAACATCCCTGCAGTCAAGCAAGTGAGATTTCTCATCCAGGGCCAGGAAGTTCAAACTTTGGACGGCCACATCGATTTAACCGGCAGTTTTGCCCCCGAGCCATCTCTGATTGCTCAAGCTCACTAAACCAGGAGAATTTATGTCCTCAACACCCACGATGATTTCCGGACTGTTCTATTCCGGGGGAAAGCTGGTGCGCGCCGATCACCGTGATGCATCCGCAATGCGCCCCGTCGAAATTATTCCCGACTTCATCTCCAGCGCGGAAGGCTCTGCGCTGATTCGCCTGGGACAAACCCAGGTGATTTGCACGGCTTCGGTGGAATCGGGCGTGCCCACTTTTTTGAAAGGAACCGGCAAGGGCTGGGTCTCGAGCGAATATGCCATGATTCCGCGCGCCACGGAAACTCGCACGCCCCGCGAGGTGACCCGCGGCCGGCCCAGTGGCCGAACCATGGAAATCCAACGGCTGATCGGGCGATCCTTGCGCGCCGTTGCCGATCTTGACAAGCTCGGAGAAAGAACCGTCTGGATTGACTGTGACGTCATCCGTGCCGACGGCGGTACGCGCACCGCGTCGATAACCGGCGCCATGGTGGCCCTCGCACTCGCTCTCAGGAGACTCCAGGAGCACAAAGTCATCGGTGCAATTCCTTTGAAAGACTACGTTGCCGCCATCAGTGTGGGAATCATTGGAGATGAAACGCTCCTCGACCTGGATTACTCCGAGGACTCAAGTGCCAGGGTCGATATGAATGTTGTAATGACCGGCTCCGGCCGCTTTGTGGAAGTTCAGGCGACCGCCGAAGGAATGCCGTTCACCAGCGATCAACTGGCCGGTCTGATTGAGCTGACACGGCCGGCCATTCAAAAACTGGTTGATATTCAGAAGTCCATTACAAAAGTTGACTTGCCCGCTGTCCGGGCCTGACAGAACGCGTTTACATCTGAACAGCCTGGCGGTTGCTTGCGGTCCCAAAGCGCCCGCCGGGACGAAACTCAGGAAAGAAGAGGTAACTACGAGATTAAAGCAATTCCCCATCCCAGTTCCGTCAAACTAACCGTCTATTTTGCCTCCACGAACCCCGGTAAACTCAGGGAGTTCAGGCAAGCGGCCGAAAGTCGTGAGATTGAAGTTGAACTTCTCCCCGGCGTCGAGGATCTTCCCGTCTGCATTGAAGATGGAAACACCTTTGAGGTAAATGCCCGCAAGAAGGCGCGCTATTACAGTGAGTGGACGGATTCGCTGGTCTTCGCCGACGACTCGGGGATCTGCGTTGACGCGCTGGGATCCCGACCCGGTGTTTTTTCCGCGCGGTACGCAGGACCCGAGGCCGATGACGCTGCGAACAACCGGAAACTGCTCAGCGAACTGGCAGATGTTCCGCCCGCCAAACGTACGGCGCATTATGCCTGCGTGATCGCTCTCGCCCAGCGCGGAAAGATCCTGGCGGTGGTCGAAGGCAGGGCCGAAGGATTGATTCAGAATGAACCACGAGGCACAGGCGGCTTCGGCTACGATCCCTACTTTTTCTATCCCCCGCTGAACAGGACGTTCGCTGAGCTGAGCACGGAAGAAAAATTCGTAGTCTCCCATCGCGGCGAGGCTTTCCGAAAATTGCTCGATTATCTGCAATCGCACGGAAAATAGCCTCTATTTGTAGGCTATCTCCGGCTTTCCCGAGTCCCGGGCGCGCGACGCCGCCCCCCCCCAGTCGCCGACCCCACTGTTCACACGCACAGCGCCCTGCAAAGGTCCCCGCGCAACATCTCCCCCGTCGCAACGCCCCCTTTGGGGCTGAACCTGGCGGCCCCGCCGTACAACCTCTGGGATAGTTGAACCTGATAATTTTTACAAACCGTATTACTAGAGTTACAGCGTCGCCGGTGGTTCCGGTAGAAAGTTTTGATTGATTTCAAAGCACTTATTCTCTCAAAGAATTTGGAAGCTAGAATGCTGATTGGTACGGTGGAAAAATCACTTACTGCCGGGAGAATAAAAATGAATAGCAGGAAATCAACGAAACTCAGTGCCGTGGTGCTAGGCCCCTTGCTTCTCCTTCTGTTTTCGGGCTGCATCGCCACCAGGAAATTTGTCAGAAACACAACGGGTCCACTTGAGTCCCGTCTCGACAGGGTGGACAAGAAAGTAGATAGGAAGACCTCAGAGAATGCCCAGGCAATAAAGAGCCTCGACGAGAAGACGGAGACTGGCATTGCCCAGGCCCAAAATAGCGCCGATCAGGCGAACAAGGCAGCCGGCCAGGCTAACCAGAACGCCCAGGCAGCCAACCAACTGGCCCAGAAAGGCGTTTCCGCAGCAAATCAGGCACAGGAGACGGCCGACAACATCGACAATTACCAGCCTTCTCAGCGTGCAACCATCTTATTTGGCTTGAACAAGGCCAGCCTGACTGAGGCTGACAAACAAAAACTGGATGAACTGGCTCAGTCGGTTGGCTCCATGAAACATTATGTTATCCAGATTCAAGGTTATACGGACAAGACGGGCCCAGAACAATACAATTTGCAGTTGAGCCACAGGCGGGCTGACGCGGTGATCCGTTACCTCACCATGAATGGCAAGATCCCATTGGTTCGCGTCTATAGCATGGGGTACGGTGAGTCAGACCCGGTAGCGCCCAACTCGACACTCAAGGGAAGGAAACTGAACAGGCGAGTCGACATCACGGTTATGGTTCCGCAAATACCGACACAGCAGAATGCTGGTTCAAATTCGAGCGGTGCCGCGTCGTCGGCTGACCTGAACCAGTGAGCCTTTCGGCTTCCTACGCAGTGTCGCATCACCCTTGCAATTGGGCT
>JAKASH010000226.1 GCA_021828225.1 Acidobacteriota bacterium
CGATCTGTTTCTGGTTTGTCCGATGCGGAAGGCGCGATCTGTAGCCTGGTTCTCCACTGCCGGATTCCACCACCGGTCAAAGTGGAAGACATGGCTTGCACGCGTAAGGTTCAACCCCGTTCCGCCAGCCTTCAGCGAGAGGATGAAAAAGGGCGGTCCGTGATCCTGCTGCTGGAACAGGTCCACCATCTGGTCGCGCTGTTTCTTCGGCACGCCGCCGTGCAAAAAGAGCGCCTCCCGACCGAAATTTTCTTCGAGGTGACGTTTGAGAATAGCGCCCATCTCGGCGAACTGCGAAAAAATCAGCGCCCGGTCTCCAGCTTCTAGAATCTCCTCCGCCATCTCCGTCAGCAAAGCCAGCTTGCCGGACCGATTCGGAATGGCTGAATTATCTCCCAGGAATTGGGCAGGGTGGTTGCAGACCTGCTTCAATTTCGAAAGAGTGGCCAGCACCACGCCCTTGCGCTGAATGCCTTCGGCGGACTCTAAGGCCTTCTCCGCATCTTTCACGACCGCGGCGTAAAGAGAAGCCTGCTCCTTCGTCAGATTGCAGAAGACTTTCATTTCCATCTTTTCCGGCAGGTCGGCAATGATGCTCTTATCAGTCTTCAGTCGCCGCAGGATGAAGGGTCCTGTCAGGTTTTTCAGGCGCTTCAGCGCCTCTGGACTTCCTGTTGCCTGAATGGGAATAAAAAAGGATTTCTTGAACTCAGATTGGGTTCCCAGCAGTCCGGGATTGAGAAACTCCATGATGGACCACAGGTCTCCCACGTTGTTTTCCACAGGAGTCCCTGTCAGGGCTACGCGATAGTCCGCCGCCAGGCTTCGGGCAGCGCGAGCCTGCTTGGTCTCGGGATTCTTGATGTTCTGCGCCTCGTCCAGCACGGCTCCGGACCACGGAACGTCCTTCAGGATTTCAAAGTCTTTCTGAAGCAACGCGTAGCTGGAGATGACAAGATGGTGCTTTGCCGCTTCCTCGGCAAACAGCTTGCTCTTCTTCCGCGTGACACCGTGATGGACCATCACCCGCAGGCCGGGTGTAAAGCGCGCCGCCTCCTTGTGCCAGTTCCCGACGACCGAGGTGGGGCAAATCAGCAGCACTGGACGGCACCCGTCTGAGTGCGCCTCACGCTCGATCAGCGCAAGGGTCTGGATGGTTTTCCCAAGCCCCATGTCGTCGGCAAGACACGCGCCCAAACCCCATCGCCGTAAGAATGAAAGCCACGAAAATCCGCGCACCTGGTAGGGGCGAAGTGTTCCATCAAAGCCTTCGGGAGCAGGAAGCTCCTCGAAACGGGCTCGCCCTTGAAGTTGGGCCAGAAGATCGGACACCCAGCCCGTCGCTGTGACCTCATCCAGCGGAAGAGGAAGATCTACCGCTCCTAACTCCATCCGGACCACGTCGCGTACCTTCATGGAGCCTGCGGGCCTGTTCTTCCAAAGGTCCAGCGCGGTCTGCATCTCTTCAGCGGTCACTTGCACCCATTGACCACGAACTTTAATTAAAGGGGCTTTGAGACGAGCCAGCGCCTCCAATTCTTCCAGGGAGATGCTCTCGCTGCCCAGCGCAATATCCCACTGGAAATCCACCAGGTCGTCCAGCGAGAGTCCTCCGCCTCCGGCGAGAATGGGACTCTTCACGTGCGCGCGGGCGGTCAGGCGCAGCTTCGTGCCCTTTCCCGTCCACCACGCCGGCAACATCACTCCGAAACCACTCTGTTCGAGCGTCAGCGCCCGTTGGGTCAGGAACTCGTGCGCCCCGGCGGCATCCAGGGAATATCCTTTGGGCCGAGATCCCCGTAAGCTCGCGTTGATGCGCGGACAGAGTTGTGCCGCCTGCCCCAGGGACGTCAGCAGATGCTCCCGCACATTGAAGTCCTCACGGGTAGAGAAGACGGCTTGTGATCGCTTCGGATTCCATGCTTGTTCGGCAGGAACGAGCAGGCTGGGATCGTGTATTGCTTGCAGCAAATAGCGTACCTGCCACAGGCCCTGACCATCTTCTGCCTTGGCTTCTCCCTCTTCCGGCGGCTCTTCCAGCCGGAAACAGAGTCGGAAGGGTGAGCAGGCTGGCGCAAGTATTGGCCGCTGCCATTCGTGAACCTGCTTAGCCAATTGGACGAGTTCCGCTTCTTTACCCTCCAGCATGCCGTCCGAAGAGCGAAGCGCAAACAGCCACTGCTCGTGAAGACTGTCCATGCGCGGTGGTGTTGCGCCCCGCTTGGTGGCGTACCGTTGCGAGGGATGTTCTTTTTGCCCGGAGGTTCGCACAAGAAAATCGGTAAGAGCATCGACGAATCTCGAAAGCAGTACGGAGGGGGAAACGCAAGGCGGCTGAGTCGGATCTTGATTTGTGGCTCGCGCTACTGCCGGCATCACCTCGGCAAGCTGACGCAGCCTGCCCTGGTCCGCCCCTGCAATCACAGGCTTCCACAACGCGCGATACCCTTTGTCCGTTTTCACCAAGTCGGGCAGGAATTGCTGGCGGGCAACGAGTGCGCCTGCAAAGCGTGCGGCCGCGGACCAATATGCCAAGTCGTTGCCGACGATCGTGCCCGGCTTCAACACTTCTTTGTTTACGCAAGCACAAAGCAGAGTGAGACAGGCGCCGGCATCCAGGCTGAGTACAGTGATTGCCCAGGGAGCCAATTCGGCCTTCCGCGAGGATTTAAAGGGCCCCGCAATTAAAGCGCTGGAGGCTGAAGGTCTTCCTTCAGCTGTGGGAAGCCAAGCGACGGCTGAAACGAAGTCCTTCTTCTTGGTCTGCCGAACGTCCAATGTATCGGCAACAGCTTCGCGGAGCCCTCCCTCGCGCACATCGTAGGGCAGCCGGGGAGATCCGGTTGCGGTAAGTTGGTGCTTGCGCGTGCGCGCCAAGGGCGTATTTTCAGATGCCGGCGACTCACCCCAAAGCCATAGCGATTCATCCCAAAACCCGGCGTGGAGGACAATCATTTGTTGAACTCGTCATCGATGCTATTGCCGGTTGCCAAAATTGCAACCCACCATTGCAACCGTTAGATCCTAGCTCACCTCTTGAGTCACAATCCACCAAAAAAAGAGACCCTTGAAAACGTGGGGGGGGGGGAACAGGTTGACTTCGCCTGAGCATCAAGGCGCCCATGGCGCGACGCATTGGTTGGTGGAAGGTTGCCAGGTACACTCGCTCGGGCAGGTCGCCTGAATGCCGCCGGAGACGGAGGCGTTCTGATAATCGCCGCTTTGCAACGCTGCCAGCGCAGCACTGGTGTTCACGCCGGCTCCAGCCGCTGCCCGGATAGAGCAATGGTCGCTGGCGATGGCGAGCACGGCGTTGGAATCCACGGTGTAGGACGGGATCTGGGTGTCCAGCGATCCCACGCCGTCGGTCACAAAGACCGATTGGGTCAGATCGGTTGTGGTTTTGAAACCGAGCTGAAGGTAGGCGATGACATACTCGGTGAGCTGCGCACTCCAATTGTTGTCGCCGGTATAACTGGTATCCCCGGAAACCGACGGCCACTTGATTCCATCTTCGGTGATCAGCTTGAACGCATGCTCAAACCCTGTGAAACCTCCAAATTTGTTGTAAAGAGTCTGGAACATCGCCACTTCGCCGTCGTAACTGGAAAGGCTCGGATCGGTGAAGATCTCATTCTGCGCGTTGGCCGCAGCCAGCAAAGTGGGGTCGTTCTCTTTGTTCCCAATGTCCTCCATGGCGCGATAGTCCATGGCATTGGGAAACGGGCTGCGGTGGTCAGCCCACCAGTCCGTGGGCCAGCCGCCCGAGATAAGGCCGGAAAAGACGTTGATCCCCTCGTGCAGCGGAAAGACGTATCCATAAAATCCGGGAATGGATGTGCCCGACACGGGGTCGGTGAAAACATTGTAAAAAGCGTCTCCCGTAACCGTATCGCCCAGGGAGTTAAAAGCGTCGCCGGTGTGAGCCCCGCCGGTGGGCGTGGTGACCTCAAAGATGAACGGCAAACCCTGCGGCGTCATCTGAAAAAGAGACTCGAGTTCTGAAACGACGGTGTCACCATAATTAAAAAACTGGCTGATGGCCTGCCGGTGAAAACCTACAGACCAGAAGGTCTTATCCACGCACCACTCGGAGATGTTGGACTTATAGACCATCACGTAATCCACCGTGGCAGTGCCAGCCCCGTTTTCTGCATTACCGCAATCGCCGATTACTCCGGGCAGTGGACCGGAATTGGCACTACTGCCAGATGAACCGCCTCCGCCACAGGAGGTGAGGGCCGCGCAAAGCGCTAATACAATCATGAAAACAGATAAACTCCCTTTCATGCCTTCTCATCCGAAATGGCCCCAAGCTTATTGAAAACAGAAGAGTGACCCTCAGCTATTTTGAGCCTTCCTCCTGCCCGCCGATGCCATGAGCGGTTTCGGTCAAAAGTCACACTGGCGCATCGTGGCCCTTAACCGCAACTTGGGCAATTCCCCCTTGCAGATCCACACGTCGGGCTTTGCCGCCCTGTCGCGGACTGAGAAAAGTCGATGTGTTTGATGGGACACCATTCCAACGACCGTCTCTTAAGGCGTGGTTGCCTCATCCGCGGCGAGCAGGCAGTCGATGGCCGAAGTCTGAGTTGCCGCATTACCGGGACTGAACGGCCCGGACCAGATGAGCCCGAACTGATAATCCGGACTGCGGTCATTATTCCAGATGCTCTCAGCGTTCGCCTGAAGAAACGTTACGTACTGCTGCTGCGGCGCTGCCGCATCCAGCGTGGCCACGTTCCGGACAAAGATGCCTTTGAATTGCACGCCGTCTGCTCCACAGTTGGGCTCGCAGGCATCGTGAAGGATGCCGTTCGCATCGGTCAGATGAGAAATGGCGGCGAGTGCAATGGATTGCGCCGGCTGCAACAATGAGTTGTTATTGGTATCCTTTGCGAGCGCCGCCAGTCCGCCCAGGATCACACCCTGGTTGTAACTCCACACAGTTTCTCCATTGTTCTGGCACGAGGAATTCAACCCGTCATTGATGAGATTCTCGGAGTTGATCATGCCGGACCCTGAGAACCAGGCCCATTCCTTTTGGGCCCATGTAAGATCGGAGGCTTGCTCCGAGCCCGTCGTGCGGGCCGCGAGTTCGGCGGCCACGGAGAGAAACAGTTCATTGGCAATAGCGTTTTTATACTGCCGGTCTTTGTTCCACCAGATGCCTCCGCCGCAGGTGTTGTCCCATCCAGTCGTCATGTCGGAAAAGATCTGCTCCGCCATGCTCAGATAATTCGTATTGCCAGTCTGGTCGTAAGCCGCAATCCAGGCGAGCGCCCACCAACCCTCATCGTCATAATAATTGTTGATAAATCCGCCCCCGGAATTCACCGTAAAGGTGTTCTGAACTGCAGGAAGATATTGAGATGAGCCACTAAGCCGGGAGTACTCGACGAGCACCGTCACCGCGTTCGCAGCGTTCCACCAGCCAGTGGTCTGCCACAGGCCGGTACTCTGTGTATACCAGGTTTGCAGTTTTACGATGCCGAGATTTGCTTTTTGCAGCAACGTCAACTCCGACGCACTGGAGGTGCTTCCGCTGGAGCCGCCTCCGCCACAGGAGGTGAGTATGGCAGCAAGAGCAAATATAAGAGTGCAGGAAATCCGTTTCATAACCTCTCCTCTGAAAGCAGCAAATTGCTGAAGAAAAGCCGGAGTTCTGGCAAGGCGAGAAGTCTGCGCCTTCGTGCACCTGCGCGGGGGGGAAGAGAAAGGGGTAAGCCACGGCACAGGAATTGTGCCGTGGCTTACTGTTAGCAGT
>JAKASH010000227.1:0-4207 GCA_021828225.1 Acidobacteriota bacterium
GGTACCGGATTTGATGGTGACGATCATCTGGCCGCCTGCCGCCCTGCCGTACTCCGGCATATAGCCGTTGGTCACAATATTCACTTCGGCGATAGCACTTGCGCTGGGCATGGCTACCATGGCGCCGTTTGCGCGAGTGCGCGTCGACGGTGTACCGTCAACCAGAATGTTGTTGGACTCCCCGGTCAAACCATTGACCTGAGTGCTCTGGGAGGTAAATGTGTTTTCTGCCTGGAAGCTATTAAAACTGAATGTCTGAACCACGCCCGGCTGAAGGCCGAGCAGACTGACAAAGTTCCGTCCGTTCAAGGGCAACTGTGACATTTGGGTGGAGTTCACAATCCGCGATACGGCAGAACTGCTGGTCTGCAAGTGCACCGCGGAAGCGGTAACCTCAACCGTTTGAGTAACTTCTCCAACTTTCAGAGACGCATTGACGGAAACGGTGGTCGCTGCGTCGAGATGGATTGCTGTCTGCAGCGATGACTGAAAGCCTTGTTTTTCAGCACGAACATCATAATCTCCTGCGGGAAGATCCGGGACCACATAAAAGCCAGAGGCGTTTGTGGTCGTGGTTCTGGCCCGCTGCGTCGCCGTGTTGGTAACAGTAATCTTGACGCCAGGAATCACTGCGCCTGAGGGATCGGTGACAACTCCATTAATTGCCGAAGTTTGCGCCGATGCGATCAGCGGACACAGGATCAGTACGCTAACCGCAGCGAGGAAATACACCCAGTACCGGGCAAACGGCTTCTTCATTCCTTCCTCCAGTTTGAATTCCGCCCGACGCTTATAGCAGGCACATACAATGTATTGTCTTGACAGAGATTGTAGATGAGAAGAGATGCATCATAACGCGCTCAATTAAGGCTTGCTCATTGTTTTTTAAGGTCGGCATCACCCAGCCATTAGGGAATGCCTATTAACTAAGTGTTACAAATTCGCCACATATATATTCCCTTTGGGACATTATGTCAAGAGGTTTTTTCAGAGCATTTTTTGCATTAGTTCGCTGATTTTCTTATAGCGGCTGCCGGAATTCCTCGTCGATTTCGTTCCCCGCATTTCTCGTCACCCTTTTGCTTCTTTCGCCTGCACAAGGCCGAACGGTAAAATGGGAAAGTCCTGCAAGGGTTGCCACCGCGCACTTGGATATGATAAAGACTCATCAGTGCTGCCCGGCAGCGCCAGGACGGGGATTAGGAATGCACATCGGAAAGTGGGCCATTTTGATCGTGCTCTTCGCGGCGTCACCGGCTTACTCATTTCCCCAGGGTTCAGCGCCAAACGAGCTGGCAGCTGCCTCCGCTGCGGAAAAGGCAAGGCACTATTCAGAAGCAGCCAGGCACTACCAGGAGTTTTTAGCCATCTCGCCATCTCCGGCCTCCGCAAATGAGGTTGTTGAAGTCCGGGTGCGGCTTGCCATCGATCAGTTCATGGCGCATCTCTATCAGGACTCTCTCCAGGCCTTGGCCCCGTTAGTGGAACCCCAGAGTGGTCACGCAACGGACCACGTCCCCGCCCAGGCATGGATCGTTGCCGGGCTGGATGAGCTGGAACTGAACCGTCTGGACAACGCCATTCGCGATCTCCGCCAGGGACTTCTTGCTGACCCGGCAAGCGGCACGGCACGGCTGGCCCTGGGAGACGCCCTGGCACGCAGCGGCCATCTCTACCAGGCCATTCGCCAGTACCGTGAGCAGGCAGAGCGTACCCCAAAAGTCGTGGAGGCATGGTACAAAATCGGAGTAGCAGAGGAAGTCCTCGCAAAGATCACTCGGAAACAGTTTGAGCAGACCGACTCCGGAAGTGCGGTCAGCCGTCTGCTCGAAGCCGAGGACCGTCTGGATCGCGGTGATGGGCTCGGGGCAGCTAATATCCTTCTGCCACTGGCCACCCAAGGCCCGACTACGACCGGCTCCCAGCCCGCTAACTTCCTGCCCGGCCTCCATTCCCTTCTGGGACAGGCCTTGCTCGACGAAAGCTACTTGCGGGCGGCGCGACGTGAATTCCAGAGAGAAATTGCAGCCAATCCGGAGTCCGCGCCCGCGTGGTTTGGGCTGGCGGAGGTAGACACTCTCGATTACCGCTGGGAAGCGGTCCGTTCCCGAGTTCTCCATCTGATGCTCTTCGATCCCCGCTATCTTGAAAACCGGCTGCAGAAGCAACCTCCTGCGCCACTGCGTACCGCATGGACTTCGGGCCGCCTGCACATGCCTCAAGCGATGGCAAAAAGTACCGAAGGCCGGCTCTGGCTGTCCTGGATTAAGGCCAATGGCATCAGCGGAGTTCAGATTGAATCGCAGCGGCGGAATTCCTGCGCCGCGTTGCCCTCGCTAGAAGCTTCCATCCCAGGGATGTGGCTCTCTGAAGGCTGCGCCACACGCCTCGCCCAGGAATTGGAGTCCAAGCATTCACTGTCACCCGAACAGACAGTTAAGCTGGCCGAAGTCGAGTATCGCCTTGGCCGCTTCGAAAAAGCCGAATCCGCCGCCAGGCAGGCTGCCGAAATCCGGACTGCGAACAGCCTGGCATCGGCCTGGGGAACTTATTGGCTGATCCGGTCCGACGAAGCGCTTTCCCTGGCGGCGCTCGAGAAATCCGCCGCCATCAACCCCAATGCTCCCAGAGTCCGGCAACTGCTGGCGCAAAACTACGCGGACCATTACCAATGGAGCAAGGCCATCGAGGAATACCAGGTTGCACTCCGGCTGGCGCCGAACCTGGCGGGTTTGCACTTCGGTTTGGGTTCCGCTTACTGGCAGGCCGGTTACTGGAAGCAGGCACAAGCACAGCTTGAGCAAACCCTTCAAATCACTCCCGAGTCCACCGTGGCCGCTTATGAGCTGGGCGACACGCACATTAACCTGCGCCAGTGGAAGCAAGCCGTTCCTTACTTGAAAAAAGCACTGGCGAACCCACAGATGGCCCGCAAAGCCCGCGTCGATCTGGCCAAGGCAGAATCCGAACTCGGCCACTACCACCAGGCTCTGACGGATCTTGCTCCCCTTGCAAACGACGACCCTGATGGAGAGATCCATTTTCGCCTGGGCACGCTGTACCGCAAAATGGGTGAAATGGAAAAGGCACGCCACGCTTTGGTTGAGTCACAGAAGCTGCACCTCGCCCACGATGCCATGACCACGGCGCGGATGAAAGAGCTCGAGCAGGACCGCGCCCGCCTGAAACAGGCCGAAAAGGAGGTCAGCCAGTGAGAGTCCGGAGACTTTCCTCAGCTGGCCCTTCTTCTCTCGCCGGACGACGTTCATTCTTGAAACAGGCCGCGGCAGCTTTCGTGTTGCCGCTGTTCAGCAACGGAGCCGTGGGTCAGCCGGCAGTGGTGCCGGGACCATGGTTCATGGACGTGGCGAAAAAAGCGGGCCTCACCACCTTCCACGACACCTGTGGCTCGCTCGTGAAGAATTACCTGGTGGAAACCATGAATGGCGGTGTGGCCATCTTTGACTACAACAACGACGGCCTGATGGATATCCTGCTGATCAACGGATCGACCTTCCAGTTGCTCGACGACCCCAAGTTGCCCCGGACCATCAGCCGTCTGTTTCGCAACAACGGTGACGGCACCTTTACGGACGTTACGCGGCAGAGCGGCTTGATCAATACCGGTTGGGGGCAGGGCGTCGCGGCCGCCGACTACGACAATGACGGCTACGTCGACGTTTTCATTACGAATTACGGCACAAACGCCCTGTTCCATAATAATGGCAATGGGACGTTTACGAATGTCACGCATGAAGCGGGTGTCGAGGGCGGGAACTGGTCCACTGGCTGCACCTGGGGTGATGCCGATGGTGATGGACGCCTGGACCTTTATGTAGCTCGTTACGTGGATTTTCATCGTTCCAGTGTTCCCCGCCCTGGTAGTGGGAACTATTGCATCTACCGGGGCGTTCCCGTGGCGTGCGGGCCGCGCGGGCTGCCCGGCCTCGCCGATCTTTTTTACCACAACGAAGGCAACGGAACGTTTCGCGAGGTTTCGAAGGAAGTCGGCATCCTCGACAGCGGCAAGGCTTACGGCCTCACCGCCTCATTCTGCGATTTTGACAATGATGGCCACCTCGACATTTTCGTGGCCAATGATTCCATGCCCAATTTCCTCTGGCACAATAAGGGCAACGGAACATTTGAGGAGATCGGCATGGAGGCGGGATGTGCATTGACAGCAGATGGCCGTGCGCAAGCGTCC
>JAKASH010000227.1:4217-5762 GCA_021828225.1 Acidobacteriota bacterium
GGTGTTGCCAACGGCGACTACAATAACGATGGCTGGATGGATATTTACGTCACCGCCTTTTCCGAGGATTACAACACACTCTACCGAAACTCGAAGGGGCAGTTCGACGACGTCACATTTCAAGCGGGTCTTGGAAAGAAGGCATATTCAGAACTCACAATGGGTACCGGCTTTCTGGACTATGACAACGACGGCTGGCAGGACATCTTCCTGGCCAACGGGCACCTCTACCCACAGGCAAACGAGGCCGGAAATTCCTATTTTCAACACAACCAACTGTTTCGAAATCTGCGCAACGGCCGGTTCGAACCCCTTCCTGAAAGCGAGAGCGGATTTACCCAGGCATGGTCCAGCCGTGGCGCTGCTTTCGGCGACTTGGCAAACAGCGGACGCATCTGGGTGGCTGTCAATAATATTGACCAAGTGCCGTTTTTGTACAAGCCTTCCGGCACTGCGGGAAACTGGGTCCGGGTCAGGCTAACGGGCACGCGGTCGAACCGCAGCGCCATCGGGGCGCGTGTGCGAGTGACGGCAGGCGGCATCACGCAGACCAATGAGGTCCGAAGCGGAGGCAGCTACCTGTGTACCAGCGACTTTCGACTCCACTTCGGCATGGGTCAGGCGAAGTCCGTTGATCAGATCGAAATCCGCTGGCCCAGCGGGCTGGTGCAGAAACACGAGCGCCTTTCCGTGAATCGCGAGCATGAATTTGTGGAAGGGAGTCAATAGCGGTTTGAAGACGCCGCCTTGCGTTTAGGCCACGGAAGAAGAACGCGAACTTGAGTGCCGGACGGTAATTTTCAAAAGGAGCCGTGATCGTGAAACTGCCGAAAAGGTGGGTTCTGGCGGGGATGGCCTTCGCGTGGTCCATGGCGGCAGTTCCTGGCGTGGCGCAAATCTCTGAACTGGGACCCCCTCCCGCCGCTCAGGCTCCGCAGTTTTCCCGCATCCCACCGGACCAGGTGGTTGCTGCTGTCGCGGCCGCCCGTAATGCCCTCGGAGAAAATTCGAACTCCGCTCGCGCCTATCTGTCGCTGGGTATCGCCCTCTGGTCAGGTGGCGACACCGTCTCGGCGCTCAAAGCGATCCATGAGGCGCTCACGCTTGATCCGCACCTTTCCGGCGCCTGGCTTGAGGCAGGCCTTATTGCCACCGATCAGGGCCGCTTTGCCGAAGCCAGGCAGGACTTCCAGAAAGCGCTGGAAGCCGACCCGCAAAACACCTCGGCGCGCTTCGAACTGGCAATCGCGCAGTTTCGCGCGGGAAATTTTGCAGCCGCCCAATCGCAGATCGAGACGATTCTGCAAATCCACCCGACAGACACCAGCGCGTTAAATGTCATGGGGCTGCTCCAATTGCAGGATGGCCACCCGCACGCAGCGGCGCAAAGCTTCCGCCGGGCTGTCCGCCAGAAGCCGAATTTCGCGGCGGCGCAAATGAATCTGGCCAGCACCCTTCTTCAACTGGGTGACGCCGCCGGCGCGCGCGCGGCCTATCAGAAAGCTCTCCAACAAAATCCCAACGACTCCAAGGCTGTTTACGGTC
>JAKASH010000228.1 GCA_021828225.1 Acidobacteriota bacterium
GGTCTTCATGCCCTTTGGGAGACACCAATATGGGGCCGTTCAGCGGAGTCATTTCCAGTTCGCCGTCAGTGCCGATAATGCGGAACTCGTCCCGGTCCACGCGCGAGTGCCAGCGCACGTCGATGATGGCTCGCACGTTGTTCCGGTATTCGATCAGCACGGTGGCCGAATCCTCCACCGGCGTCTGATTCACGGCGTTCGACAACTGCGCCCGCACGCGCACGGGCTCCCCGAAAATGAAATTGAGCAGGTCGATTCGATGCGAGGCAATGTCGTAGAGCGGGCCGCCGCCGGCCTTATCCGGATCCAGCAGCCAGGCCCGCCATCCGTCTTCTGCGGTAAACCATCCGTGGGAGGACGCATAAGCCAGCGTCGGCTGCCCGATCGCTCCCTCGCGGATCAATTCCATGGCGCGGCGCACCTTGGGATAGGTCCGGCGGTAATAGGCTACGCCGAGAATTCGGTTGGCGGCTAGGGCGGTCTCCACCATCATCTTTGCTTCCGTATAGTTCATCGCCATGGGCTTTTCGCACAGCACGTGGCGCCCTTCGCGGAGTGACACCATGGTTTGCGGCGCGTGCATAAACACCGGCGAGGCGACGTAAACGGCGTCGGCGCCGGACTCGGCCAGCGCTGTTCGAAGGTCCGTGAATCCCGGCACGTCGTAAGGCTCGGCCTTCGCCGGGTCCCTCGTGACGATCCCAACCAGCTTGCTGCGCTCCTCTTCCATGATCGCTGGAAGCACCCGCTTGGTCGTAATGTCGCCCACTCCAATCACAAGCCATTTGATCATGCGGCTATTCTACGCCACCTGAGCGGAATTGGCGAAAGGGCCGTGATATGTCGGACCTTGGTAGTCACGGTCAGCGTTCTGAGCGCTGACCGTGGGCTCTTTCTTTCATGTATACCGGCGGGTAGCGCATCGCGGTTCTTGCGGCGTGTGCGGACTGTCGCACGCGTCCTGAGAGCCGCAAGGCGGCGGCAGAAGGCGGCCCAAGGCGCGAGACGGGCTGCCCGCTTCCCGAAAGCCGCGGAGCGGCGACAGACTTTAGCCCCTGGCGCAAGCCAGGGGAACCGAGAGCAAAAGCAGAGCAGCGCCCCGGAGGGGCGACAGAAACCACCCCCTCGCTCCTCCGTCCCCCTTACGGAGCTTGTGTCGTCCGTTCAGCAACGCTGGCCGGCCCGGGAATTGCCGCGACCGGGATGGCCATGGCGTAGCCGAAAATGTTGGTGACGTAGAGCGTTCCGCCCACAATCACGGGTGACGAAGGACCAAACGCTCCCCCGATATGCTTATTGCCGATCAGAGTGCCGTCCGCAACCCGGATGGCCGCGATATCGCCGGATTTGTACGGCACGTAAACGATGCCGTTCGCGAGCGCGCCGCCCGCGCGGATTTGCGCGCCCAGGTGAACCTTCCAGAGTTCCCGGCCGCTCTTCAGGTCGAACGCATAATAGTTGCCGGTTACCGGGCTGCCTCCGAAGACTTTGCCGTCGGCGATCATTGGCGTGGCCGTCTTCATGGCCGGCGGCACCGGGCCCTTATCGAACCGATGCTGCCAGGCGATTTTTCCGGTAGCCGCATCAAGCGCCAGCAGAACATTGGCGACCGGTTTCCGCGGGTCGCCGGTCTCGACGGTAGCTTCCTGCACCACGATGCCGTCGGCGTAGGCGGGCGTGCAGTCGCCCATCCCTGTTGCCACCAGCTTCGGTAACGTAACCTTCCATGCCACCTTGCCGGTTTTCTTGTCGAGGGCATAGAAGAAATTCGGGTGGGTGCCTCCGACGAAGAGATATTCGCCGTTCAGGACGGGCGACGACATGCTGACGAAAGAGACGATGTCGGAAATCCAGTCGGGCTTGCCGGTTGCGGCGTTCAGTTTGTAGACGTGGCCGTCGCCGGTTCCGATATAGAGGAAGCCGTCTTCGTACGCGGCGGTCGGCATGGCCTCGCCCGGAAAATGGTAGACCCAGATTTCCTTGCCGGTCCGGGCGTCGAGCGCGTACATGGAGTTGAGTCCGGGTCCGCGCGTCGGCCGCTTTCCCTCCACATAGAGCATCGTGTTGGCATAGTTGAAATAGGCGCTGCCCGTTGAAACGTACACACGGCCATCGGCCACCAGCGGATTGCTCATGGTCATGTTCCAGCCGTAATGCGCCCAGATCAGCTTGCCCGTGACGGCGTTAAGCGCGTAGGTGTAGCCGTTATCGCTGCCCACGTAAGTGATTCCTTTCACCACTGAAACGCCCACCGGCATTCCGATTCCATAAGCCGTGGTGACGATGTTGTTGTCGACGGGAGGACCCTCCAGCGGAATCGCGCCCGCGCCGGCAAAACGCCAGCTCACTCCCCTCCGCAAAAGCATGGGAGCGTGCGCAGGCAGCGAAAAGACCGCGTTTCGGCCGGAGTTTGAAGCGTAGGTCGTCCACGTTTGAGGGTAGTATCGGGTAAGGCTGGGGCTGGGGAGATTTTCCGGCAGGTACTGGGAAGGGAATTCCGCCGCGATGGCACGCTTCGCGGAATCCCTTGTCTGTGTCTTGCTGGCCTGTGGTTGCGCCAGCCACGTAGCGGCGAACAGGAACAGACCAGCGACAATCAGGAACGGGCGCCAGTTGCGGCCCCCAGAAATCTTCCAACTTCTTTCTTTGTACTTTCTAAACATAGCATCTCCGATCTTTATGAATTTCGGTCAAACACTTCACCTGTGAACACAGGCGCGGATTCCGTGCCGCGAGCGCAGCAGAGACACACTCGGGTTGCAAAACGGCGCGGATTTTCAGTGCAATGAAATTGGAAATCGAGAAAAAGATCAGAGTCGCAGGACGCTTGAACGGGGCGGGGAAGTGTCCGGTGGAGAAATGACGGTCAGGCGAGTTGCAGCCGCCGATTGGACGGGCAACAGATAAGCAGCGAGGATTTCGAGCGGTGCGGCTGTGCCGGTGTGAGGCTGCTGGGGCGCATCAGGAAGGCTTGCAACGAATCCACGGCACTGCAAGCGGCACAGTGGCGTATGAGCCGGACCCGGCAGCGCGCCCGAATCAAAACCTGCTTGACCCGGCGCCATTGACCGGTAACCTGGGCTGACGGGAACTCGGCCGCAGACCTGTGCCCGGGCCTGCAGGCTCAAGGTCATGGAGGCAAGCAAGGCCATCAGCAGATTCAAGGTGCGGGAACGAACGCTGCTCATCGGTTATTGGATGCAGAGACCGTCATTACGGTTTCAAAATGAGTCGGCTTGCTAGCGGCTTCGGAGTCTTAACACAGCCTTCAAGAGAATGTAACCTTAGTGTAATCTTCATGGCTCATAAATAGAGCTGGGAACTGGAGGCTTGTCGATTGAGGACCTCGGCAGCCGTGATGCCCCCGATCGGTCGGCGTCAGCTTGTTGGCCCCGTCCGAAGCCTGCCGCTCGTAAGTCAGCAACAGGGTTTGGGACTTGAGAGGCGGAGCTGTGGCCTTCAAAACCACAATCCGGAAATTCCGTCGCGCCTTGAGCAACCCTTAAATCAGCATTGCAGCCATACCTCAGAATTCCCGGGGAAGCCCCCGCCGCGCGCATTTAATAAAAAGAGGACAATTCAATGCCAACGCCTGTCGTTGTGACAACCAGTTGGGACGACGGCTATTCAGCCGACCTGAGAATAGCGGAACTCCTGGCTGCGCAAGGGCTCGGTGGAACCTTTTATGTTCCGATCAAGGGCCATCACGCATCGGCGCGCATGAGCAGTTCCGATTTGTGGTCGCTCGCCGAGATGGGTTTTGAAATCGGCGCCCACGGAGTCTCCCATCCGAATCTCACCTTGTGCACTCCGGCGGAACTAGCCTGTGAAGTCGGCTGGAGCAAACAGCAGCTCGAAGACGAGTTGGGCCGGGCGGTGGGGATGTTCGCTTATCCCCGGGGCCGCTACAACCACCATGTGATTTCGTCGTTGAAGCAGGCGGGCTACTGGGGTGCTCGCACCACCCGAATGCTGGCCCGCAACATCAACTTCGATCCCTTCCAGATGCCAACCACGGTTCAGGCCTACCCCCACTCCGCCTCGGGCTACTTGCGGAATTTGGGCCGCTCGTTCAGCATCGGCCGTACCACGGAATACCTCGCCCGGCTGCAGCAGTCCGGAAGCTGGGTCGATCTCGCCGTAGCGCTTTTCGACGCAGTATTGCGCGAGGGCGGCATTTGGCACCTTTATGGACATTCGTGGGAAGTGGACGAATTGCAACTCTGGAGTGTCCTTGAGGAGATTTTTTCTTACGTGGCTATGCGCCCCGGGGTGCTCTATCTTTCCAACAGCAAGGTATTGAGCCAGTTGCCTCAGGAATCCTGCCAGTCCTCACTGGCCGGCAACGTGTCGCCGTCCTGATCAATCTGCACGGCGTGCTGGCCACCGCATGATCTTCTGCTCCGAACGCACCGCGCAAAGCAAGAGCCTGAAAGAAATCCGCAATTAAGGAGGACTGCAAATTATAGTGACACGGCCGTCTGTAGCGCCGGTGTCCCCACCGGCGCATCTCGGCGCTGAGGGCGGCGCCGCTACAAATAATGCTGTCACTATAATTTGCAATTCTCTGGAATCCGTTTCACAGGGGTGAACTATGTCTCGAGTCTTGGGAAATGCGCAAAGTCCGCTGATTATCGGTCATTACGGAGGATCGAATACCGGTGACGAGGCGATGCTGGCGGGAATTCTGGAGGCGATGGGTCCCGGCGTCCGCCAGCATGCGAGGGTCGTCGTCAAAGACGGCGCACTCGAAAAAACTTGTCCCAACTTTGGAGTGCCCTCCGTGCCGGCCACATTGAACTCGGTGTTCAATGCCTTGCTCAGATCTGACGGCCTTGTCCTGGGCGGTGGGACGCACTTTCACGATGACTACACAACCTTCAGATACTTGCGCCACTTCCGCTATATGTCGCGAATCGTTGTCCTCTCGATTCTGGCCAAACTGTTGCGAAGGAAAGTGGCCTGGCTCGGGATGGGTTTTGGACCCTTCTATCGCCGGCCCACTCGATGGCTGACCCGGCTGGGCCTGGCTTTCTGCGACTGCGTTACCGTTCGTGACGCGCGATCTCATCAGGAAGTTGCCGCCTGGGTTCCGTCCAGTAAACTCTTGCATGCTTTTGATCTTTCCGCATTGCTGGTCGGCAGCTCGAATGGCGGCGTTCGAACCGGGAAAGAAAGCCAGGAATGCAAAACCTTGGGAATCAGCGCGACTTCGGTTCAGAATTCCATGACCGGCGGCCCCGAAGCCGACGCCGTTTTCTGGAGCCGCCTGACGCGAGCGCTGATTGGGACGCTCAACAGCAATCTGGCCCTCAGGATCAGGGTCATGGTCATTCGCGGCGGTGATCGCGAAGACGATTGGCATCTGAGCAGAAAGCTTCACACCGCCATCTCCCGCGTACATCCCGGCCGCTCCGAACTGGTCCCTTACAATCCGGATCCCACGGCAACCCTGCGCAGCGTTGCGGAGTGTGACGCCTTTATTGCCACGCGTTACCATGCGGGAGTCCTCGCTTACCTGTCGGAATGTCCTCTCCTGCTGATTGCCTATCACCGCAAGGTGCGCGACCTGGCCCGTGAAGTCGGACTTTCGGATGAGGCCTGCATCGGCATTGCCAAGGATGCCGGGGAGAATCTTCTCATGGAGAGGATCGGGCGAATGCTGGAAGGCGACGATGCCTTTCGCGCCCGTCTTCCCGTTTCTGTCGCGGCGCAACAGGCCTGGCTCAGTATCCGCGCGCTTCAGGCTGTGTTG
>JAKASH010000229.1 GCA_021828225.1 Acidobacteriota bacterium
GGCCGCAGCCATTCTGATCCGCTAACCAAGGCAAGACAGCGCGGCAGTGCCAGAACCAAGGCAGGAAAAGGCCCACAGTCAGCGCTCTGAGCACTGACTGTGGCTACCACTAAACACAGCAATGCCATGAGCGAACCTGTCCGCAACTATGTGAGGAGGATGAAGTAGTTATTGCGTGCGGTAGGGAGTGGCCATCTCACGGAAGACGAGGGAATCGAAGATAGCCAGAACGTGCTTGCGATAGTTGAGCACCTGCTCGACCATGGTTTTGGAAGTGGGATCGCGATGCGCCTGCCGCTTCCAGCGTTCCAGCACGTGCGGCGGCACATCGATATCCGCTCTCAGTTTCTGGAGCGGTTGCCCGCGCAGGAACAAGCCGTAGAAGAAGGCGGCTTCCTGCCGGGGCTCTGCGAATCTGACTTCGTCCAGTTGCATCACGTTCACGCGCCTTTCGGAATTCTATGTCAAAATTCCGCAGGGCACATCTACAAATTTAATCGGCATTATCGAGCCGTGAAACCTTATCTTAACCCGCTTGTCAAGGCCCACCCTCGATTTCCCGCGGATCAATCTTTGCAAGCTGAGTTTACGGCTGCTATCAGGATCCGCAGGCTGAACTTCTACCAACAGATTAGCATAAACCCGAAGCGCTTCGATGCACCCAAAAACTTTCCTCCGGGGCCACCGATCCCCTCTTTCGCCGGGCACATTGCATCGTGCGACAAGCGGACGTAAAATAGTTTTTCGACTGCAAGCCGCCAAATCTTGAGGATTGGATCTATCGTGTTGAACTTACGCCTGGAAGATGCAAATCTGCAACCTGTGGCCGACAAGGTTTTTGCCGGTGAACGCCTGGACTTTGACGACGGCGTGACGCTTTATAATTCGAGCGATTTGCTCGCCATCGGCTATCTGGCAAATCATGTCCGCGAGAAGCTGCACGGCAAGCAGACGTACTTCAACGTCAATCGCCATATCAATCCCACCAACGTTTGCGTGGCCAGTTGCAAGCTCTGCGCTTTCGGGCGCAAGCCGGGCGCTCCAGGAGCCTACACCATGGCGCTGGAAGAAGCTTTCCGCACCGCCGGCGAAAACTGGACGGAAGCTGTGACCGAGTTTCACATTGTCGGGGGTCTTCATCCCGACCTGCCGTTCCAGTATTACGTTGATCTCCTTCGTGGATTGAAAGAACGCTTCCCGTCGGTGCATTTGAAAGCCTTCACCGCCGTTGAGATTGCCTACTACTCGCACATTACCAAGCTCCCGGTGCAGGAAATCCTGGAGAGGTTCAAGGAAGCAGGACTGGGGTCGCTTCCGGGCGGAGGGGCGGAGATTTTCGCTCCTGCCGTGCGGCGGGTTATCTGCGACCACAAGATCGGCGCCCACATGTGGCTGAAAGTACACCGGACCGCGCACGAACTGGGCCTGCATTCAACCGCGACCATGCTTTATGGCCACATCGAGAGCTCCGAGGACCGCGTGGACCACCTGATGCAATTGCGCGGCCTGCAGGACCAGACCAAAGGCTTCCAGACGTTCATCCCGCTGGCCTTCCATCCCGCCAACACCGAGCTCGGCAAAATGGTGGAGTGGGATGAGACGTCAGGCTTTATGGATTTGAAGAACATCGCCGTCTCCCGGCTGATGCTGGATAACTTCCCGAACATCAAGGCCTACTGGATCATGATGTCGCCCCGCGTGGCCCAAATCGCACTGCGCTTCGGCGCCAACGATCTGGATGGAACGGTGGCCGAAGAAAAGATTTATCACGACGCCGGAGCAAAGACCCCCCAGGTCATGACCCGCCAGCAGATCATTCGCCTGATCAAAGAAGCCGGCTTCGAACCCGTCGAGCGTGATACCCTCTATCGCCCGGTCGTGCGCACCGAGAGCGGCGTCAGCGTACGAGTATAGTGGCCGGAATCCTGAGTGAGAATTTTCCCCTATTCAGCCTGCCGGCAGCGGAAGCTGCGCGCCATTCCGTAACCCAGCCAGACGTAAACGGGCAGATATTCCAGAACCAGCATCAGCGGCGAATTGGCGAACGAACCGCCCGCGGCGTAGGCAATCACCGGCGAATAGGCGAGAACACAGGTAACCGTCAGCAAAAGCAGGGCGGGGTTGGTGTCAAAGCACAGGAAGGGCACAAGCCAGGTGAAATACCACGGAAAGGCGTTCGGCGAAAGGAAAAGCAGGCCGGAAAGGATAATAAGCCCGGCGCGGAAAATGTCCATCCTGGCCTTGAGAACGTAAACGATCAGCAGCAGCAAAAGTACCCCCGCCACCAACTGGGCCTGCCGAGCCGAGTTACCGGCAGCTATAAAGAGTCTGTACAGACTATCATTTCCCTGCCACTTGGCCGTAAAGTCCGAGAGTCCCCGGAACAGGTGGCCGCGGGCGCCCAGAAACGGCAGATAACCCAGCAAAACCAGCCCAACGAAAACACCGGCGTAAGACCAGCGGGTGCGCCTGAGGAATACGGGCAGAAGGAAAGCTGGAAACAGTTTGGACAGGAACGAAATGGCGAGAAAGCCGATTGACAGGACGCCCCGACGGCCTATAATTAGAAAGAGGATTGCTGCTACCAGTGTCAAGATGGCCAGTGAGTCATTGTGGCCAGACAAAGAAAAGGCAACAAGGACTGCTGGATTCCAAGCGTAAATAAGCACGTGCTGGAGCGGGCGGTCGGCTGCGGCCAGCAAGGCCAGGAGCAAGGCGACAGTTGCGAGGTCAAAGCCCGTGAACAGCCGCTTGTAACCGGCAACTGTTTGAACCGAGGAAAAAGCCAGTTCGCTGATTGGAGGGTAGAGGGTTGGCGTGGTTTTCCCGGTCTCGATGGGATGTTCAGGATTCTCAGCCCAGCTCAGTCCAGGCATGGCAGGATAAACAGTGTAGGGATTGATATGGGCGCGCTCGACGCGCCCTTCCCATTGGTAGCGGTAAACGTCTTGCGAGAGAGTAGGATTCAACGGCAAGAAAAAGAGGCGAAAGGCGACGGCCGCGCCAAGGATGATGAGGAGAGTTGAAGGACCGCCTTTGTACCTTTGAACGATGTACACTCCGGCGAGGTACAAAATCCCGGCCAGCAGCATCAGCGCGACGAACTCCGGAACGAAGTGATCAAGGGGCCGGTAGCGGGCAACGAAATAAAAAATAACTCCGAGCGCCAGGGCGATTGCCAGAAGGCTGAAAGTGGCCGCAAAACGCGACGCGGATGAGGGTTTTTGCATCTTAAGTTTTAATGAGTTTGCTGCCTGCACACGATTGCTCCCTGATTGATTTTTGTCTGCGTCGGTTGAGGTCTAACTCCGAGGTTCCATGATTCATACACTCCTGGGAATGTTGCTGGTTCCTGCGAACCCAGTCGCTCATTATGTCTATCTGCTCTTTCATCGCGACCCCTTCAGCGGGATCTACGAGCCTAACGCATTTGATCTCTCGATCGAAATTCCATATTTTGTCATCCTGGGCATTCTTTCGATTTACGGAGTTCATCGTTATTCTCTCACTTATCTTTACCTGAAAAACCGCCGGAAAACTCCCAAGCCCGAGAAGACGTACGCAAAGCTGCCTCGCGTCACGGTGCAGTTGCCCGTGTACAACGAGCGTTACGTGGTGGAGCGGCTGATCGATGCCGCAATCAACCTTGATTATCCACGGGAATTGCTGGAAATCCAGGTTCTTGATGATTCCACCGATGACACTCACCTGCTCTGCTCGCGGCTGGTCAGCCAATATGCCAGTGCGGGTTATCCGATCAAGTACCTTCATCGCGAAAACCGCATGGGCTTCAAGGCCGGCGCGCTTGCCGAAGGCCTGGAGAAATCGACCGGCGAACTGGTTGCAGTCTTCGACGCCGATTTTGTTCCCCCACCACCCATCCTGCAACAGATGGTCCAGTACTTTGCCGACCCGAAGGTGGGAATGGTCCAGGGGCGATGGACATGGATCAACCGAGATTACTCCGCCCTGACGGAAGTCGAAGCCATCATGCTGGATGGCCACTTTGTGGTAGAGCACGGCGGCAGGAGTTCATCCGGCCGCTTCTTCAACTTCAACGGAACGGCGGGCATGTGGCGACGCGCCGCCATTGAAGACGCCGGCGGATGGGAGCACGATACGCTGACGGAAGATACCGACCTCAGCTATCGCGCGCAATTGAAGGGATGGAAGTTCATTTACGATCCGAACATCGTGTGCCCTTCCGAGTTGCCGGTGGAAATGAACAGCTTCAAAACCCAGCAGGCGCGATGGGCCAAAGGGTTGATCCAGGTTGGCAAGAAAATGCTTCCGGTCATCTGGCGCAGCGACGAGCCTCTGTACATCAAACTGGAAGCTACGTTTCACCTGACCGCGAACATTGCCTACCCGCTGATGATCCTGTTTTCCCTCATACTTTTGCCAGCTATGATCGTCCGCTTTTATCAAGGCTGGTTCCAGATGATGTATCTGGACCTTCCATTGTTCATTCTCTCCACGTGTACGGTTTCCGGCTTCTACATCGTTTCCCAGCGAGCGCTTTATCCCAAGGACTGGCTCCGTCACCTTCTCTACCTGCCCTTCCTGATGGCAACTGGCATTGGATTGGCCGTCACCAACGGCAAGGCCGTGGTGGAAGCGCTACTTGGAATTAAATCTTCCTTTGTCCGCACGCCAAAGTACCGCGTGGAACGGAACGAAGAAGGATGGGAACGGAAGCAATACGTGCGGCGACGCATCGGCTGGATTCCTGCCGCTGAACTGTCACTCGCAGGTTACTTTCTGTATGCCACGTCCTATTCGCTTTCAGTCCAGAACTATCTGACCACACCCTTTCTGCTCCTGTTTCTAGGCGGATACGCCTACATGGGAACGATGTCGCTCCTGCAGACACCGCTCCGGCGGCTTTGGTTCAGCCTTCCGGCATTCATTCGAGTTCGCACGCGGGGCATTTCCCCTGCTCCTTCAGAAAGCTGACCTCTGCCACCGATGTTCCTTGCTTCAAAATCTCTCTGATCGTTGACTATTTCTCTGATTCCTGCCAGCATAGTGGCTGAACGCCCTGCCCTGCCAAGCAACAAGGCTTGCACCCTGTTTGCTGAAGGTGAAACACAAGCGAATATAAGGCGAAAAGTAACAATCACCTTTTGACTTACGTCTTATGCTATCTAGAAGTGACGTTGCTTAAAACTGTCTAAATCAAAACGACACGGTTCTAGACCCCTGTGTGGGTTGCTCAATTGTGGAAATAGTGAGGGCAGACATGATGGGGACACGTGGCAAAAAAATCGTTTTGGCAGCAAGCAATTCCGAGTCGAGTGAACACGAACAAAAAGCCTGGAGCCAAATGCTCCTGGCAACCCTCCCGGCACGCTACACCAAGACATTCAATGTAAACTGGCCCCGGCCCACTGAGCTTGCACTGGACGGCCAGGCAAAGTTCGTTCCTCACGGCCTGCGCATCATCGAATCGCTTTTGCTCCAGAGGTTTTCACCTGATGATGTGGCCGTTTGCTATCCGGAGCAGCTTGGCCAGTTTGTGGGCGACGACACGCGCGTGGTCGGCGTCCATGCTCACAATCCGCTCGGCATTACGTTTGCTACAGACGTCTACCCTTATTTCTACGGCAAAGATGTGCAACCGATTAACGCCGCCGAGTTTCGCAAATTGATCCTCCATCCCGCGTTGCGGGAACACAAGCACCACCTGAAAATCATCGTGGGTGGACCCGGCTCCTGGCAGATTGAAAGGAAAAACCTTCAGG
>JAKASH010000230.1 GCA_021828225.1 Acidobacteriota bacterium
CGCGCCCTCGCCGACATAAGCAGAGGTATCATACGTCCACTTATGCCAAAGGTCGTAGTCAACCTTTGGATTGCCACGCTTGCTCCAGTTGGCACCTTCCTCAGCCAGAATATAGGGAATGTTGCCATCGCTGCGCATCGTACTGAGGATCCATTTCAAGGCACGATAGGCCACTTCGCGGTATTTGTTCTGCCCTGTGACATGGTACATCCACGTAAAGATCTCGGCACCAGTGAGCGCTGACGAGATCGTGTATTGGTCACGAATCGGATGGGTCATCACGCCATTTTTGACGTGCAACCAGCCTGTGCCTAGCGCCCCGTCCTTTTGGATCATACCGTCCTTCTCGATTGAGTTGATATAGCGTTGGACGGCATCGAAGTACTCCTTCTGGCGCTGATGGTCCACGTGATGGTAAAGAGTAATAAACAGCCCCAGCGCACTGCCGGTATCCGCCAGATAAACCGTACCGTAACCTGATGCCCAGAAGCCGTTCGGCATCTGCTTCTTCAATAGGTAGTCGGCGTAAGCAATGGCGGTATTAAGGTAGCGCTGGTCGCCGAAAATATCGTATCCGGCAACCAACGTTCGCATGTAGTAACCGCCGACGAAGATAACAGGAAAGTGGCTCTTTTTTTTGACAATATAATTGCACAACTGCTTGAGATACTGGCGCGTCTGCCGACAACCAGTGCCCGCACAGAAGGGATCTTTTTGCACCGTCGAAGCGGCAGATGAAAGTGCCGGAAAGAGAAGCAACAGACATAAAATGCAGGCACATCGACGAATAGCTGTAATTACCACGCTCACCTTCTCCTTATACGAAGCTTGAGGTCCGACTTATTGTCTCCTCGGAAGCAAGAGAATTATGTCGATCATCTACCAGACAACCGAAAAGCAATATTGCACCATTCTTCAGAGCAGAGTCGCCCCGCCCGACGTTGTACGTTACTGAATCGCCCTGTTGTAGTCAAGTGAAAACAGGGATCCGCAAGGGAATGAGGTCGTCGAAATTCTGCATATCAGAACGATTTCTGAGGCGACAGAGCAGCGAGCTTGCATCTGCACCTGACATGTCATTACACTGGATAACGTTCATCCTGGCCAATTCGTCTCGATCCCGAGTCGGCCGCAAGGAAATGGACTGCCTTGCCGCTGGAGGCGGGCGAAAAACGTACACGGAGAAATACGTGATGAGTTCAATCAGAAGTTCGTTAGGAGGTCTGTCTAAGGGCCCTACACCCGAGAAATCGTCGGAGGCGCATACCTCCAGCACGGTATCGCAACTTGCAGGCACGCCGCTAATGAAACTGCGAAATCAATACCGATCCGATCTCTTCGATGATTTCCTGCCCTTTATGGACAAGTATGTGATTGACCATCAATATGGCGGTTTCATGTGCAACACGGATCGCGAGGGCACTCGGTTGGGCGAAAGGAAAGAAGCTTGGTTCGAAGGTCGGGGAATCTGGGTTTACTCGTTCCTTTTTGGCCATTTTGGGCACAACCCCCAGCATCTAGAGGTTGCCCGAAAGTCAGTCCAATTTCTCTTGAAATCGAAACCTTCCGAGAAGGACGCTCTTTGGCCCTCGATTTTCAGCCGGGAAGGAAAGTCGCTCACTCCGCCGGCAAAAACTATTTTGGGTGAACTATTCATTGCCGAGGGATTTGCCGAATTCTCCAAAGCGACAAATGACCCGGCGTATTGGGATCAGGCGAAGGCGATTATTCTCAACTGCGTCCGAATTTACGATCGGCCCGACTACGATCCCGATGTAGTCGCTGGCTACAACGATCTCATGGCGAGATTCGGGTCGGTCTTGCCCACGTATCTGAATCCGAAGATCGTCGCAATGTACAGGGGGCCTAAGGTGATTCCATTTCCGGGGGCCAGAGCCCAGGCTGTCTCGATGCTTTTGATTCGCACTATTTCGCAGATGCTCGAAACACGGTCGGATCCCGATTTGGAGGAAGTTCTCCGGCATTGTATCGACGACGTGATCAACAGATATTTCAATCCCGAGTTTCAACTTAACAACGAATTGCTGAACCACGACTATTCGCGGCCGACAAATGAGTTGGCCCAGTTTGTTTATGCTGGCCACGCGATTGAGACTTTAACAGAACTTCTTATGGAAGCGGTCCGAACTCGTGATGAGACACTTTTCAACACCGCAGCACAACGCTTCCGGAGGCATTTGGAGGTAGGTTGGGATAATGTTTACGGAGGACTGCTGCGGAGCCTGAACAATGTGGATGAGAACGACTGGAGCCTGGACAAAGTCCTCTGGGAGCAGGAAGAAGCGCTCAACGGCCTGCTCGTCATCGTTGAGCATACCAGAGACTCGTGGGCGAAAGAAGCCTTTGGGAAATTGTACACATATGTCCATGAGAAATATCCGCTTCGGCAATACGGATTCCCTCTGTGGATCACAGCCGCCGACAGGGAGGTGACTTTCGAGCGCCACGCCGCACGCGTCGAAAACTACCACCACCCCCGGTTCCTGATGTTCAATTTGTTGATCTTGGACCGAATGATCCATCGTGCGAAGTCAGATGAGGCAGCCCAGAACCACTCGGCGTGAAGAACTTGTTATGTCTCCGTTGCATGCAGAACCCGGAACAATGCCTAGGCCGTGTTTACTTCTTTGGCCGTAACTCATTGAAAGCAGGTGTGCGGTTTTGGCAGTTGGTCACTACATGACGGTTTTCTCCCGTTCCGGGGGCCGCGGCGGATCGAGGCGTGTGATGCCAATCGCCTTCACCACGTGGGCGGCATGAGCACTCCCCCGGCTGACACAGAGCTTGCGTTGCTGATCCAGTTGCACTTCCACACAGCGCACCGTCTCCAGCACCCGCCAGGCAAACGGCGAGGAAAGGCGACTGCCGGCGGCACCCAGTTTCTTCTCCATGGCCCGGTCCAGCAGAAACGCCAGAGCCGCCACGAACACGTCAGGTTCCACCCGCCGAGGCCAATGATGGTAAATGGGCCGCACCTCCAGCCATCCTTTCAGGTGCCGAAAGCCCCGCTCCACGTCGTTCAACTCCTTGTAGGCAGCCACGGCTTCGAGCGCCGACAGCTGCGCCTATACGGTCTGGAATCACGTATCAATGGCGTGCAATGTTCTTTCTCCCTTCTCAGCCGAGGCAGCTATTGAGTGGCCGATGCCGCCGTGACGGGACCTCTCCTTAAAGGCTCTCGCTGTTGTGTCGCTCCCAGGGGCAAACATGTCGCACCCTTCAGACTCAGGTTTCATGGGAAGACCGTCCGCTTCTATCCGATTGCGGCGAACAAGTTCAGGGTGCGCCATCAACATCAGGCAAGTTTCGAGTTCACCGGAATGCGCGATGCCACCCATCGGACTTTCGCGGATCGCTCTGAGTTCCTCCGTGAACAAGTGCTAGTATGTAACACTAATCACGTTGAGGCGCAGCTGGTGAGTGGCCCGAAGCCTCTCTACGATGATTTGCAGTTTATTAATGTTTCCACCGTGCCCGTTCAACATATAAAATTGCGAAACCGGTGCTCGGACATTCCCAGCACAATATTCTCGCACACGCTCATAGACGTTTTCGTGTCTGCCGGCAGGGAATTGGCAAAATCCATGTGATGCCGCGAACAGACCAACCATGTTACCGGAAGCATCAGAACACCTTCCGGAAACTCTTGCTCCAGGTGTCTGGTAATGCTTTGGGTGATGAGGGAATCCGTGGCCAAGGGCAAGTGAAGGCTATGCTGCTCCATCGACCCAAATGGAACAACAACCACAACCGAACGGTCAAGAATCGAGACCTCCTCCCATGTCATGTGCGGAAGGTACATTGCGCCTCCTACGGGAACATTTCGGATTCGAAAGATAGTAGAGCCTTATGGTATGCGGTACTTTTCGACCGCCTTAAGATCAAGCTCAACGCCCAAGCCAGGCTTTTGTGGGACACGGGCGAGGCCTCCCGTGATTTCGAGCGGTTCAAGAATTAGATCATCCTCGCGCACCAGTTCGCCCAGGATGTCACTGCGCTTAGTACAGTTCCGTGCAACGGCACACGCATGTAGATAGCTTGCCTCAAGGATCCCCAGGTCAACTTCGCTCCCGTGCCAGCAGGGGATTCCGGCTGCATCAGCAATATCGGCCATTCGCACAAAATTTGCCAGGCCGGCATTGAAGTTGAAGTAGTCCACCGCTTCAAGCTGGATCGCCCTGATGGTGTCCTGGAGCATTTGGCCCAATTCCATATAGGGCAAGACCACGTGCAAAGCAATCGGGAGTGAAGTCTTCTCACGAAGCAAGCGGAACCACTGCAGATTCCAGCGCGGAACGGGATCTTCAAGGCATTCAATGTTTCCCGTCTCCTCCAGTCGGCGGGCGAATCGTATAACCTCCGCAGGCCGGTCGAATCGCGTGTTTGGATCGAGCACAATGTGGAACCCGGGGCCACACGCTTCCAATACTCCTTCTGCCCAAGCACCCAGATCATCCTGCAGGTTGCACTTGAATTTAATCCCTCGAAATCCTGCCTGGTGGCCTTCCTTTGCCTTGCGGATGGCATCAGCGGTGCTCCGCCGCCCCGTCCAGTAGTCCACTTCGACCCACTCTCGGTATGCTCCACCCAACAGCTTATAGGCTGGAACGCCGAGCTTCTTGCCGACTAGATCAAAAATTCCTGCCTCAAATCCGTCGTACTCGCGAGACCACGGAATCGGCAAGTCGCGCAAGTTCATCTTCATGGGGTCGGAACCGATCAAGCTTTGAATGATTCCGTCCACAATCTGCGGGTTTACACCTCGATAACTCTCCCCGATGGCTTCCAGACCTTCGTCAGTTTTGATCCGGTAAATGTACTTGTAAATTTCGTCGAACTGGATCTCCCACGCTGCTTTCCCTTGGAGGACCAGCATGTGCATTGGATCCCGGGCCTCGGGGCTGTTCACCGTGTCAGGCTTCGAGGGGACGAGGACTTTAAACTTTTCGATTGCTGTTATCTTCATTCCGAACTCCTGCTTGAGAGTTGTGCCAACGTCCCGGCGTCTACCGGGATATCTACGCCGGTGATTGAACGCGAGTCATCGCTCGCAAGAAACACGGCGACGCGGCCAATGTCTTCCGGCTGGATCATTCTGGGCAACGCCTGACCTGCACGAACGAAGTTTTGCAACCAGCCTTCCACGTCGTCCGTAAACTTTGCCACTACATCTCGAGTCTGCCTACCATCCACCAACCCCGGCGAAATGGTATTGGCACGGATGCCGTCTACTCCATATTGCACAGCGATCCCGCGCGTGAGTCCTCCAACGCCCGCCTTCATTGCGGAATAAAGGCCAAACCCCGGGTCGGTTGCGCGACCATGGACAGAAGCAATATTCACGATCGCCCCTCGCTTTTGCCGCTGCATGTAGGGAATGGCGAATTTGCAGCATAACCACATGCCCCGCAGGTCAATACCCATCAACCGGTCAAACTCTTCCTCCGTAGTGTCGGCGACTGGCCGAATCAGACCGACACCGGCATTGTTGACGAGAATGTCCAACCGATTGTGGTCTCGAATCACTTGTTCAATCAGGCTTTGAACGTCTTCTGCCTGGCTCACATCCGCACGGTGGACATCTGCTTTGCCGCCAAGACTCTCTATTTGCGTTTGAACCTGCTCAGCAGCGGCAAAGTCAATTTCGGCAATCGCCACAGTGGCCCCCGCCCTGGCCAGTTCCATTGAGATCCCATGGCCGATGCCCGATCCGCCAC
>JAKASH010000231.1 GCA_021828225.1 Acidobacteriota bacterium
GATCCGAATTGCCATGGCACAGGAAGCAGGTGTTCTCCTCCGAGACCCGCAGAAGGCGCTGGTTCACCGTTCCGGAGTGCGTCATATGGCAGGCCATGCAGGAGTCCTCGGCTACCGTTCCATAACCCGCCCAAGCGTCAGCGGGCGAAGTGGGCGTCGTTTTCGTTGACGTGGCATGGGCAGACAAGTTCCAGTAGTTGCTCTCGAGCGAAAGCTGATGGCACGCCTCGCACAGCCGCCCGCCTCGGTTGTCTCCCACCAGAAACTTTCGAACGACCGGGTCCGCGTCCTGGCGGTGAGGATCGTGGCAGCTCACACACTCGACTCTGGATGCTACCAACTTGACTTCCGGCACAGCAGGGCTGGGTTCTTTCTGGTTGATGGTGGCCACCAGCAGGCCGCGTTGCGCAGGAATGAAAGAGAATGGATGGTCATTTTTCAGGTCCCGGCCGCCGTTCTCCCCCAGGTTGGGCGAGGCTGTCGACGAAAATCTCGAATCGGGATCGAGCAATGTTCCGGTGGTATCGATGACTGAGATATTTCCGCCCCTGACCGTCTGGCCGAGCGCAATGGTTCCGTCATGGCAACTTAGACAGAGTCTTGAAATCTTGGACGGGTTCGCCGTGCCCGCACCCATGGTAGAGCTGTTGTAGACGTCGTAAGTAACCGATGATCCTGCATGGTTCCAGAGGGGGCTGCCAGGGTTGGCCGTGTGCGGAATATGGCAGAAAATGCACACCTGTGTTTCCGTTGTGGCACGAATAGGCCCTGTCCCGCTCGTGGACAAATTGTGCGATGACTGCAGCACATACTGCTTCCCCGAATCCTGGCCTCCCGCAACGGCAGCGAAAGTTAAGAAACTCACCAACAGCCAGCTCCGTCGTCCTGGCAGCGTCATGGTTTCCCCGGAGTGCCAGCCGTTGAGGACTTATGATACTGGAATACCTCAACGCGGCTGTTGTAGGAATCGGCGACGTAAATGCGGTCCGCCGGATCGATAAAGATTCCAGAAGGTAAGTCGAATTCGCCGTCCCCGGAGCCCGACCTTCCGAAACTCAGGAGAAGATTACCGTGCCGGTCAAACACCTGCACGGCGTCGAAAAGAGAATCCACCACGTAGATGTGGCCTTCCGAATCGAGTGCGATGCTCTTGGGCCTGGCAAATGTTCCCGATCCGTCTCCTTCCCGGCCAAAGATGTCAATGGGAGTCCCCTTGCGATCCAGCACCTGGACACGGAAGTTCATCGCGTCCACGACATAAAGGCGTCCCTGACGGCAGGCAATGGCAACAGGATAATTGAATTCTCCAGGGGCCACGCCGCGCTTTCCAAAGGAGTGCAGAATCCGTCCGCTCAGGTCCAGTTCAAAGACCTTGTGATAAAGCGTATCGGTCAGGAACAGATGCTGGTGCGTGGCGTCGAAAGCAATCCCCGTCGGCCGCCGGAAGATCCCCTCCCCGCCGGCATCGCCCAGGAAGCGAAGGAACTTCCCGTTGGGCCGGAAGACGAAGATCTTCCCGAGATAGGAATCGGTAACATAAATATTCCCTGCCTGGTCCACGGTGGTCCCGATGGGTGATACAAAACGCTCGTTTGGGCTTCCAGCCAGATGAAGGTATTTGTGATGTGCGTAGTCAAGCACATGAACCAGGCGCTGTTCAGTATCAACAACAACGATTCGCCCCTGCGGGTCCGTCGTAATGCCAAAAGGCCGGACCATGGTATAAACATCCACAGGACCCACCAGCAGGTGCAATACACGCTTCAGCAAAGAGATTTCCGATGACCCGTCCTGAAGTCGCGGAAAGCTTCCTTCATAGGAGACCCTTGCCGGCAGCGGTTCCGGTAACCGCTGCGCCTGTTCCTGACCCAATAACAGGCCGGGAAGCGCAGCCAGAGAGGTCGTGAGGATTACCATCCTTAAGAGTGGCCGTTGCGCTGTAAAGGTCTTCCTGAACACAGAAATCTCCTAGAAAATGGCAAAAGGGCGCACCAAGCGGACGTAGATCTGGTTGCGCCCGAGGTTGCGGTGCAGCGCTTCCTGTTGAAGTTCGCGGTAGCCCACGGCTATAGTCAATTTGCCGATGCGATAGCCTAAGCCAAGGTCCAAATCTGCAAACCGGCTGAAATCGCCCCCCGACAGCGTAAACCTGTCCTGGCGATAAGATCCCTGGAACAGGAGATTGTGGCGGAGCCTGTAATTGCCGAACAGATAAGTGTAATGGTCCGCATTGACCAGGGGAGATACTAAAGGAGTAACGTCGCTCAGGAGGGCGCTGTTCAGCGGGTTTGCCAGGTCAAGTGCAAAAATGGCTGAATTGACGTTGCGCAGCCCCTGCCCTACCGAGGCGCTCCAGCGCTTGCCGATGAAGGTACCGTGCATCAGCAGCCCGTTTTCGCCATTCCTGGTAAATTGCTGGAGACTCGAGTAGTTGGAATTGATGTGAATGAGTTCGAGGCCCAGATTAACGGTCAGTCGGCGGTACCGCGTCTCGATGAAGTTGTCCCACCGCTCCTGGCGATAGAGGTTGCCGTGGAGCTTTCCGCTCATGTATTCCGAGTAGGAGATGTCTGAGGTCCACTGCCAGCGGGACAGAGGATGTGAAATACCCATACCTACGGAGCGACTGTCGTCCGCGTAGCCTCCCCCACTCATGGGCCGGTTCCAGTTGCGGAGAAGCCTGCCTCGCCACGTCGTCGCCCAGCGGCCGAAATTGCGCCTGTAGCTGGCGCCGCCCGACGCTGTAGTAAAACCTGTCAGGAGCAATGTCTGATCAGTGATCGCGACCCCGCGGTTGTTGAACAGGGTCTCTCCCACAGTCCAGTCAAAAGTCAGCCGGCGGGTGGCCATATAGTTCCAGCCAGCCTGTCCGGTGATCGATGAATTCCCCCCCCGGCTGAGTAAGGCTTGCTGGAGTATCGGGCTGGGTTGCACGGCCGATCCTGCTGAACTCTGGCCCGTAGAAGAAGTCAGCGCCGAGGCGATGGCTGCTTCGCGAATGTTGCTCAGGTAATTTGCAACGTAGAACCCCCGGAGTTTTTCGCTGTGTCGATAGGTCAGCGAGCTTTGCAATGTTGTCAACCCGAACCGCATCCAAGGGCGATGGTCATCGCTCTCGCTGCGCACGAATCGATGCAGTGAACTCGTCCAGTTGCCTCGCTCACCAACGGGTCTCTGCACGCGCAGACCCTGCTCACGCATGATGTACTGGTAGCCAAATAGTGAGCTTCGGACCCGTGAGTAGCCGGCGTTACCTTCCACATTCCAGCCATCGAACGAACGGCTGATGATGCCGTCAAAAGCCTGTTGTTTTTCATTGAAAGGCAGGAATATTGAAGAAAAGTTCTCCGTATTCGTGTTCCCGAACATGGCATTAAGGGTCACGTTGGCAAGTTTCGGCTTGTTCAGGGACCATGACATGCCCAGATTGCTGTAACTTGTCTGTGTGCCGGGGGACCTGGTGTAATCGGTATTGGCCTTCTGGCGTGAATAGTAGATTCTGAAAGGAAAAGAACGGCTTTGAAACATCGTTCCGTTGAAATTGACGCCCAGCGAGTTGATGACATTCGATTGAAGGGGCAGGCTGAAGGCTGAACGCCCCATCTGGAGGCTCAGCGTGTGGCTCCACAAACGGGGATCGAATAGAAAGCCCTGCTCTTCCAAGCCAAAGCCGAGGTCGTTGGCGTTTTCGCGGGTTTGAGTTTCTCCCAGGGAAGACCCATTCGTGTCGGCACCCACGTAGGCGACGCCCCGGAGGCTTTGAACAAGCCCCCAGGAACTCTGGCGGCCATTACGCCGGCGTGCCTGCTTCTTCCGTCCCTTCGCCTTGCCACGGCCTGACCGCGATTTCTGATTTCTTCCCGAAGTGTCACCAGGTTTTAACGCCCAGGGCAGGTTGCCGGGTGCGTTTTGGGGAAAGGCATTCAGCGCAAAGCAGAACATCAACACGAGGCCCGCAGTGTATCGCGGGCCCCGCCCGGCTTGGCGCCTCGCAGCCATCAAAAATGCTCCAGTACCTCAATCTTGGCCGGCTTGTAAAGTCTGTCTTTTAATTGCTTCCGCAGGTGTTCTTCCTTCTTTGCCTCGAGTTGAGAAACAATCGTCTTGCGCATTTCCTTGAAGGGAACGGTGTGTGCGGGTTGCCTGCCCTCCACTCTGATCAGGTGGTAGCCGGTCGAGGTCTTGATCACCTCGCTGATCTGGCCGGGTTTAAGACCGAAGGCCGCCTTTTCGATTTCAGGTTCCAGCCGGCCTCGGTGCACCCAGCCTATCATTCCCCCCATCACGCGATAATCGTCTTTTGAGTATTTCCATGCCAGCCGGTCGAATTCCTCGCTGGTGTTTTTGGCCAGGGCCTTTTGGCGCACCTGTTCGGCCTCGCGGGCAGACTCGGGTTTGGGAGGGAAGAAAATGTGCCGGACGAGTACCGACTCCGGTTCGCGGAACCTCTTCAGGTTCTTTTTGTAATAAGCTCTTGCTTCGCTGTCGCTTACTTTGCTGGGGTTAAGGATGTCGCGGCGAACCTTCTCCGCCACCATCAGGTTGTGTTCAACCAGTGTGCGCAGTCTGTTCATGTCGAGGCCCTGCCGCGCCAGGGCGTCCTTGAAAGCGGCTTGGGACCGAAACCGGTGCTCTTCCGTCTGAACTTCCCGCTCAATTCTTTCACGGGGTATATGGATATGCCGCCGGACCGCTTCCTGGTAAACAAGCTCGTGCATGATCATACGGTCAAGGGCTGCCTTGCGGTACTCGCTGATCTTCGAGGGGTCGACCTTGCCATGAAAGCCGATGTTGGGGAGGATCGCTTCAACGTAGCCGTTCAGTTCGGCCCCGCGAAGTGCCACTCCGTTCACCCTCGCCACAACTTTGTCGGCCGGGAATTGCGGCAGAACGCTTTGTGAAGCGGCCGGAAGCGGAACACTCCCCAGCAGGACCAAAAATACGGCCACTTTTCGTGACGCCCATTTTCTTGTGCTGAGTGTGTTCCTGCGGGATGAAACATTGGGGCGCCAGGGAGGTGATGAGTTTTCGGGCTTACGGATCGTAGGCATCATGACGGCCTTTCCAGAGAATTTTTCCGGAGCGGTCCCCGAAGGGAGCCGCTCCGGAAAAGGTTAGGGTTAGGTTGTGCTGTGGCACTGCAGGCACAGACCGCTGTTTGTGTTACTCACACGCAGATACGGCATTGTCGTGTCATTGTGCGGGTTATGGCAGGTGGCGCACTGCACTGTGTTGTTGAATAGGACGGGTACAGTTACCTGTCCGGTGGCGCCGCTTGTCTTGGCGCGGACATAGCCGACGCCTGCCGCGTTCGGCGTGGCGGGAGTGTACAAGCCTCCGTCAGCAGTGGTCAGCGCGGAGTCGTAAACAAAGTTTACCGGATGGTCATTGCTGAGGTCGGTGCCGATGGTTGTGTCTGTAGCGAGGGCAGTCGCTGTGCCAATCGTATAGAAGCCATTTGCATCAGGGCCTGTCGAACTTGTGGCTTCAGCGGGTACTCGGTACACAACGTTGGTCGCGGTCACTCCGTCATGGCAGCTCATGCAAGCCAGTGAGTAGAACGCTTCGCTGGTCTGCTGGGTTGTGTCGGACTGGTTCAGCGGAGTGATGGTTGCGTTCAGCGTCGCGCTTGAATAGGCGGTGTACGCGGTGTTGGTGGTTGTAGCATGGTTCCACAACAGAGTCCGGTTTGTGCCTTGGTCCTGGTGTGGAATGTGGCACGTGC
>JAKASH010000232.1 GCA_021828225.1 Acidobacteriota bacterium
CCAGAGCGGCGCGCTCTGCACTGCCATCCTGGACTGGAGCTTGCGCGAGCACGTGGGCTTTAGCGCTTTCGTCTCCGTCGGCTCGATGCTGGACGTGGGCTGGGGCGACCTGATCGACCATCTTGGCGATGATCCAAACACCCACAGCATTATTCTCTACATGGAATCGATTGGCGACCCGCGGGCTTTCCTTTCGGCCGCCCGTGAAGTGGCGCTCTCCAAACCCATCATTGTGATCAAGGCAGGCCGGACAGAGGCTGCGGCGCGCGCGGCGGCTTCCCACACCGGAGCTCTCGCCGGCAGCGACGAGGTGCTGGAAGCCGCGTTCCGGCGTTCCGGCGTCCTGCGGGTCAGCAGCATCGCCGACCTCTTCTCGATGGCCGAGGTTCTGGCCAAGCAGCCCCGCCCGAAAGGACCCCGCCTGGCCATCCTGACCAACGCTGGCGGGCCGGGTGTCCTGGCCACCGACGCTTTATCCGTTCATGGCGGTGAGCTGGCCGTGCTGTCGGACAGCACCATCGAGTCTCTGAACACGTTTTTGCCCCCACACTGGAGCCACAGCAATCCTGTCGACATCCTCGGCGATGCCGAGCCGGACCGCTACGCCAAGGCGGTTGAGATTGTAGCCCAGGATGCGAACAGCGACGGTTTGCTGGTGATTCTGGCCCCGCAGGCGATGACCGATCCTTCGGAGACCGCTGAAAAGTTGAAGCGCTTTGCGAAGCTGAAGGGCAAACCCATCCTGGCAAGCTGGATGGGCGGAACGGAAGTTCTCGCCGGGCAGGAAATTCTGAACAAGGCCAATATCCCCACGTTTCCTTATCCCGATGCCGCCGTTCGCACGTTCCAGTACATGTGGCAGTACAGTTACAACTTGCGGGGCTTGTATGAAACGCCCTCGTTCGTTTTGGGCAGCGAAGAAAATGGCATCAACCGCGCCGGAGTTCAGGAGATCATTCAGCATGTTCAGGAGTCCGGCCGATCCCTTCTGAACGAGTATGAGTCCAAGCGGCTGCTTGCGGCTTACAGCATCCCGACGGTTCCGACTTTTGCCGCGACAACTGAAGATGAGGCCGTCGAGCTTGCCGAAAAAGTGGGTTACCCCGTGGTTCTGAAGCTTCTTTCTGAAACCATCACTCACAAGACGGATGTGGGCGGCGTTCAGCTTCGCCTGTGTGACGAAGGAGCCGTCCGGCAGGCTTATCACGCGATCGAAACTTCCGTGCTGGAAAAGATCGGCCCGGGAAATTTTGGCGGCGTCACCGTCCAGCCCATGATCCAGTTCCACGGCTACGAAATCATCCTGGGCAGCAGTTTTGATCCCCAGTTTGGCCCGGTCTTGCTGTTTGGATCGGGAGGCCAACTGGTCGAAGTTTATAAAGACCGGGCGCTTGCCTTGCCTCCGCTCAACACCACCCTGGCCCGGCGGATGATGGAACATACTCGGATCTGGACCGCGCTGCAAGGCGTTCGAGGACAGAAGCCCGTAGACGTCGCCGCGCTGGAGCGGCTGCTGGTGCGCTTCAGCCAGTTGGTCATCGAACAGCGCCGTATCCGCGAAATCGACATCAACCCGCTGCTCATCTCTTCGGAAGGCATGATCGCTCTGGACGCGCGTGTGGTTCTGCACGGCAGCGAGGTCAGCGAAGATCAGTTGCCTAAGCTAGCCATCCGCCCCTACCCTTCCCGGTACAGCTCCAGGTGGACGATGAAAGACGGTACGCCCGTCATCATTCGCCCCATCCGCCCGGAGGACGAGCCGCTGATGGTGAATTTCCACCACACGCTCTCTGAGCGCAGCGTCTACATGCGCTACTTCCACATGCTCTCGCTCAGCCGCCGCGTTGAGCACGACCGCCTCACCCGTATCTGCTTCATCGATTATGACCGCGAAACGGCCCTGGTGGTCGAGCGCGCTGATCCCGCAACTGGATCGAAGGAGATCCTCGGAGTCGGCCGGCTGAGCAAGTTGCGCGGCGTGCGGGGCGCCGAGGTTGCCATTATTATCAGCGACCAGTTCCAGCGGAAAGGCCTGGGCACCGAGTTGCTGAACCGCCTGCTGCAGATCAGCCGCGACGAGAAACTGGATTTTGTGGCCGCGGAAATCCTGCGCGAAAACCCCGAAATGCAGCGCATGGTGCAAAAAGTCGGCTTTAAACTGGAGAGCACCGACGAATCCACCGTGCACGCGGTCTACGACTTGAAAAACCACGTCGCCGCCGCCTGATTACGCGCTTCCCTGTAGGCTTCAGCCCGGCAAGGGCCAGCCTGAAAATGGGCAGCCACGGGTGGCGCATACCCCGATGTATCGGGGTGTGCGATTGCAATGTGAAGGGGCACGAATTTATTAATGTGCTACCGGCGCTGCAACAACATCCGGCTTTAATCAAAAACCCGATTGACCGTGGCTACCGGCTAGCCAGCCCATTCAGGGAAGGCGGCCATTGCATCCATGTAGTTGTGGATTTTGTCCGTGTGGGCGTCTTCCACCCAACCGCCGCAACCCGGCCTCAGAGAGTTGTCGCGGGGACACCCACCGTCATTGGTGGCGTAAAGCCCGTAAATGAGCGCCTGCCACGCGAGCCCCTTGAACTCCTCCGAACCTGTGACAGCCGAATACATGGCGAGCACCGCTCCGTAAGTCGAAAGCGCGCCGCCCCAAGGGTTCATGTCGTCGGTCTGCTCACCGCATACAGGTACGCCGTGCCTGATACTGGTGAAATTCCGGATGACGAATTCGATCAGAGCCTTGGCGTGCCGCGCCCAGTCAGGGTCGAGTGCTTCCTTCTTCTCGAGCAAGTAGCGCGCCAGGTTGTTCGGTGACCAGGAGTTACGATTGTTCAACTCCTGGTGGTCCTCGAAAAACTGCACCCACAGCGAGCCGCCTTGAGAAAGATTGGGAATCTGGTAGTCACTGATCCACGCCCACAATCTTTGACGGGGTTCCCGAAACTCCCCGTAGCCGTGCTCCAAGAGTTTGTCGAACAGGCGCAGGATGTACGACATGTTGGCCGAGACGGGCCCACGACTTTTGCCCGTGCGGTAGTCCACGCGAAAGGGCCAAGGAGATCTGTCCTTAGTCCCGATTCCCATATTGGCGGCAAGCACCTGCGCATTTTGCAGCGCCTGCTTAACGTACCTGTCGTCTTTGGTCTCTTCGTACAGCAGCATCAGGGCATAGCCCGCGATCCCGCCCTTGTCCGGCTCGGTCTCGTACGGACGGTCGCCCTGGCAACCGCAGTCGGGTGGCTGCGGGAAACGCTCGCGCCAGCCAGTCGAGCGCGTAAACCGTGGCCACTTGCCTGTATTCGGCGTGAGGCTGTCCCGCACAAGGTAATCGCCCATGTAACGCGCAACCTGAAGCCACTTCGGATTCCGGGCGCCCCGGGATTTGTAGTACTTCAGATAAGAGATGATGCCCATCCCATTCTGCATTGAAGGGATGAAGTCCTTCCTTCTTTCAATCGGCTGGAAATTGCCATCCATGAAGGTCATGCAGACAAACCGCGGGTAGCCATGTTCCATGGGACACTTCAAGTACCATTGCATTTCGCGGTCGATGGCATCACCCCATGATGTCCACGGCAACAAGACTCCATGCGGGTCGTACCGGGCTTTGTGGTTGCCAATCATTGCACCCGAATCGAACCGTTCGGGCTCGGCGAACGGCGCAGAGGGATTCCCTCTAGCCTTAGGAATATGGCCACCTAAACCCAAGGAAGCACGCCTTGTTACGAACGCTCCGGCGATCGAACACAGCAGATCGCGGCGCGTGAAGCCTCCCAGCAACATAGAGCTTTTCCTCCTAACCTTCGCCAAGGGTCGGCATCCCGGTTAGCGCTTTTCTGGCCGTGGGCCTTTTCACAAAGGACAAACCCATGGTCAATCAAAACCCGATTAACCGTGGCTTCCCAGGAATTTGCCATCACAATCAATCTGCCAGAGCAGGCAGTGCCATTTCATCGAGCTGTTTTCTCTTAAGCCGACTCCCCAACAGAGATAGCAGCAATATTGCTGAGATCATGCTGGCGAGGCTATCGGTCAGCAGAAGGCCGCGCACGCCAAAGTACTTGAAGCCTTGCCCATCGGCCCAGGTCATATACACAATCGCGAGGTTGGTGGCCGCGGCAAACAATCCCAGTTGCGTGCTGGCCACGGGACTGTTCTGGCCCACTAACTGATAACCCAGCGCGTTGAACGCCGCATAGGCGATTCCGGCGATGCCGTTGTAGATCAAGGCTCCCAAAATGAAGTCCAAGGGCGTGTGTGGAGAGAGCGCCAGCGCCAGAGCGCAGAGACTGGTGGTCAAGCCCGCGCCAAGATACAAGTATCCACGGGAAACCCGATTCGCAGCATATCCGCCTAGAAGAGCGCCCAGCGATGCGGTAATGGCGCATCCGGCACCCGTTACCCAAACCACCGTCGATGCGCTGGTATGGAAGTTCTTGCCCATGCCGGAGAACAGGTTGATGGCCGCTTCTGCGCTGGCCGGAGCAAGGAAGAGAGCAAAGCCGGTCAGGCACTCCTTCGTCTTCGAGGCTTGCCACGTGGCTTTCATGGCATCGGTAAAAATCTGCCGGAAGCGGAAAGAGGAGCTTCTGGGTTCGGGAAAGAGCAGGGTCGGCGCGGCGCCCAGCACGATGACTGCGCCCAGGCCGAGACCAAGCCAGTGCAGGGCGATGTGCGGCACAAGAGACATCACGGCCAATGATCCCAGTGCGCCACCGCCAAGGTTGGCGACGTTGGTCCACCCGCTTACGGAGCCGCGCAGGGAGTCCGGTGTAAATTGCGCGGTCCACCCGGTCACCGCGCCGGAAAACAGCACCATCGAGAGCTCGGCCAGCAACAGCAGCGCCGTAGCCTGTCCCAGGTGCGCCGGCGAGAGCAAGAACAGCGCCGCCGCCAGACAGATGGCCGCGCTCGCTGCCGTAAGCCATGCGTAGGCGCGGCGCGTGAGGCCCGTATCCATGAGAGGTTGCAGCAAAAATCCCCAGAAGGTTGGCGACATCACTGTCGCGCTGACGGCGGCCACTTTATAAAGCGGGATGCCTAGATGGACCAGCAGAAAAGGCAATGCGGTAATGGTGAACCCCACCACCAAACCAAAAGGAAAGACGGCCATGCCGACAATCCACGCCGCTGGAGTAACCGTGTGGCCTGATCGAGGTTCCGCAATGTTTGTCAAGGATTCCTCCAAAACTTACATTGTAGAATCAGGACGGCCAACCTGCCCCCATTTTTTGTGCAAATTGTAATGTGGGGTGGACTTGATCGGACTGACTTTTCCCTGTAGCGGCGGTGTCTCCGATACACACCATCGGAGTCCAGCAGGTAACACAGAGTTACAAAACAACTCTCTACCTGCTACCAGGCTTCATAAATCCATGGCATCAACGCCACGCCACGGCCGCCACTTCATCATTCACAATTCATAATTCAAAAAATCATTCCGCATTTTTGCTTACGCCTACTCATCCACGGCGTAGCGGTTGACTTCGCAACCTTCCGCGTGGCAAACGCGGCCACGTTTTCAAGCGGAATACAGAGGGTTCTTGCCTGGATCGATTCAATGCGTGCCATAAGCGCTTCAGATGGCCGGAGCCTTCCTGCCTGGAGATTGTGAAGTCGAAATCATAGCACACGCGTTCCGCCGATTGCGGTCGAGGTTGATGCGCGGGCCAGTGTTTCGAGTAGCGCCGGGCTTTAAGATCGGAA
>JAKASH010000233.1 GCA_021828225.1 Acidobacteriota bacterium
CTTGTCGACACGCGTCCGGGGTTTGCGCGCCCTCTCTGACCGACTGCGCGACCCGCTCTGGTTACCCCTCGCCAGCGCCCTCTGCGCCCTGCTCGCCTGGCAGGCCGCCCATGCCGCGACGGGTCGCGTGTCCTCAATTGTATTGTCCTGAAATATATCATGCCATGATATACTTTCGACAAGGAGGCGATATGGCCAGGGATGTTCACCGGGCATTGACCAGTGAGATGGTTGAGCGGCTTGCGCGATTCCGCTATCAGCTACGACAATTCCTGCGTTTCAGTGAGAAAGCCGCTCGGAGTGCCGGCCTCACTCCCCAACAGCACCAGTTGCTGCTCGGTGTCGCTGGCCATACCGGGCGAGGTTGGGCTACCATCTCCGAACTCGCCGAGTTCCTCCAGGAACGCCACAACGCGGTCGTCGGCCTGGTCGACCGGGCCTGCCGTCGGCAACTGGTGAAGAAGGAGCCGGTGGTACACGACCACCGACTGGTCTGTGTCTCGTTGACTCCAAAGGGCAAAAGAATTCTCAATAGGCTCTCTGCGCTGCATCGCAGGGAACTCCATCGGTTTCAGGCGAGTATAGAGCTGGCATCTATCCCCGGGTCACACACCAATGAGGAGAAGGACTCCGAAACCTCGTCAATCCGACAGAGGAACGCCGTCCTGGACCGCCACTGAGTGAACAGAGCTTCAATGCCAAGCCATTCGGGAAAACGCATGAACCGTCTTGGGCTGCGCAAGTACACAGCGCTCGTTCACCGAGACCTCGTGGCCACCTATTCGCGTGATCTACACAAATGGCTGGTTGTCGCTCCGATCATTGGGGTGGTCACTGGCCTGCTGATTACCTTGATCACCGAAATCATCCTGAAGTGGATGTGGCCGCCACTGCTCGGGTTCTATCTCCACCATCCGCTGATGATCATTCCGGGACTCGTCATCGGGTTCGTGATTGCTGGCCTACTAATGCAATATCTGACGCCTGACCCTGACGAGCACTCGACCGAGGAAATCATCCGGTCATATCACGAACGTCACGGCGCGGTCGGCATGCACCCTTTCATCCCCAAGCTCGCAGCGGCGATCGCCACAGTCGGTTTCGGCGGCAGCGCGGCTCTGGAAGGTCCGAGCATCTATGGCGGCGGTGCTCTGGGTTCGTGGCTCTGGACAAGATTGAAGTGGCTACGGATGGAGCCGCGGGACCGACGGATCATGCTGATCAGCGGAGCCGCTGCGGGGATGGGTGCGGTGTTCCGGGCTCCGCTAACGGGCATCGCGTTCGCTCTGGAAATGCCCTACAAGGACGATCTGGCCCATGAAGCATTGATCCCCTCTCTCATTGCTTCCGTCGTCTCCTACGCCACGCTGGCCGCTTTTCTTGGTACCGAGCCGCTTTTCAATTTTGCTGGTGGCGTCACGTTCTCGGGTAAGGAATTGCTTTGGGCCGCTCTGCTCGGGCTCATTTGCGGAGTGGTGGCAATGATGTTCGATATTGCTTACCGTCGCGTGAGACGGTTCGTTGTAAGGCTCCGCGTTCCCCACTGGATCAAAATGGGGGTGGGGGGGTTGCTAACCGGGGTGTGCGGATGGGCGTTCCTCGCCATGTTTCCAGGCCGTCTAGTGCCAATCGGTCCGAACTATGAGGCTGTAGGCGAAATTCTTCAGCACGCGCACAGCACGGTTGATCTCGTGATTTTCGGCGTCATGAAGCTCGTCGCCACGCTTTGTTCGCTCGGAGCAGGCGGCGTGAGCGCCATGTTCGTCCCTCTGTTCCTCACGGGAGGTAGTTTTGGAGCCGCGTTCGCTCAGTCGATCCAACAAACTCACGCAATGGACCTTTACGCCGCAGTAGGGATGGCGGCGTTCATCGCCGCCGGCTACAAGACTCCGCTCACCGCGGTTATTTTCGTGGCTGAAGCCACCGGTGGGCATTCGTACATCATTCCAGCACTCATTGGGGCCGCGGTCGCCTACGCGGTTTCAGGTGGAGCGTCAGTTTCCGACGACCAGCGCGTACACGAGACAGTGAAAGTCGCCGAGTTATGGCGCATTCCAGTGAGCAAAGTTATGCAACGTCAGGTAATCGCGATCGACTCACACCTTAGCCTACGCGAATTCTTCGACAGTGTCGGGCTGCATCGTCTCTACGCTGCTTATCCCGTTTGTGCTGATGGAAAGCCAATCGGAGTGATTCTTGTGCGCACACTCGCTAGAGTCCCGCACGAGAAATGGGAAGAAGTCACCGTTGCCGACATAGCGCTCCGGGACGTCATTCGCGTGCGACCGGATTGCGCGCTCTACGAAGCGCTGCACCTGATCACCGACCAGCAAAGCGAACACCTGCTGTTGGTAACGTCTTCGGAAGAGAAACTAGAAGGAATTCTGACCAAAACTGATCTTCTCAAGGCACTGAAGACTGGCGGCGGAACGATTTCCGACGCTCGATCTCCTGTCCAAGCTACCCCCGACCTCACTTAACCAATTCTCGGCTGTTCACGACGAATGCCTTTCTATGGATTGTAACTACGTATTGCTCCTGTCCAGTGAACGGCGCAGAATCCCTTTTAGCGGCTGTCTCACTTCACTCCGGGATGAACCGCCGAGGTCGGTGGCGGTAGGGGTCGGTTTCTGTACCCGGGCGTGTGTCCGCAACGAGTGCCTCAATTTGACCACAGCTCTTTCCAAGGGTCCTTCGCCTTCTACCAAAATTCGACCCCAGCCGTCGGCTGAAAGTCGGGAGAGCCCTTCGAGCAGAGGTGCGGACGTACTGAAACGACCAAGGTAATTAAGAAAGCGGAGAAAGAGCACCAGGTGATCCGGTCGGCCTCACCCCGGTTCTGGAGCGGTCGTTACCGTGGTCCTTTCACCCCGCATTTCCGTTTTAAAGTACAGTTGCAAACTCTCAGAGTTTGCATCAATATCCATGCGGGTTTCAGAGTAATCAAGGCGTTTTGGAGAACGATACCCAATGGGTGAGAAACAAAGCGGCCCATTTCAGCTCTCTTTCAACGGCTCTCTCCGGGTCGATTTCTAAGGTTATCGCGTCGCCTCTGATGCCGGCCTGATTCTGGATCGCGAGCTTGACGAGCGCCTCGGGTTCGGAGAATTGATCGAGGAATATTTGCGGGACCCGCGAGGAACGAATGCGCGCTTGCCTCTGGGCGACCTGCGCCGACAGTCGGTCTAGAGCCGCTTGGCGGGGTACGAGGATGTCAATGATGCCGAGCGGCTGGACTTCGATCCGACCTTTCGACTGACCGGCTCGGAAAAGGTCTGTGATCGAGGGCCGGCATTGACCTCGCGCTTGCAGAGCTTCGAGACGGAGCTGTTGGCTGGGGAAGAGAACTTCGCGGGCAGGTCGGTCGAGTGTATGTTTCGGGGTTGCCGGGGGTCAAAAAGGAAATTCCGGATGGAAGTTTTGTCCCGCCGGAAGGCACGAAGGTCACAAACGAGCTACGCCGGCAGGGAAACCGCTCTTTCCGGATATCACCGTAAGCGTCAAAATACCTAAATTAAAGTAGCGTTTGACAAAACTTTCTCATTTCCGTCCGGTTTGTCACAATGTCTGTGGGTTTGGCAGAAACGAGCGAACGGAGAGAAGACCGTGAAAACAGTGCATATCCGTGCTTCTATCGCCGCGAAAGATGAGACGGCAGGGCCTTGGGGTTTGCTCAGATGGATGGCGAACGAATCCCTCTCGTCAAGCTCGGTGGCCGTTGCCAGGCTGATGATCAGGAAAGGGCAATTCGGGGAACAACACGTGCATTCCAATGCCGACGAGGTGATCTATCTCATCAGAGGAAAGATCCGTGTCGACGCGGAAGGCGAAGAAACCATTCTCCGGCAGGGCGATGCTTTAACTATCCCTGCTGGACTGGTTCACCGGATTGAAAACATCGGAAGCGAGGATTCCGAAATGACGCTTTCTTACTCTTCCGGCCACCGAGAGTACGAAGCCAAATAATAGCCCGACGCTTGCTGTTCGCCATCAAGGTGGGGGCTGGTTTTGTCCGGCATGCTGACGAGCATCCACGCGAAAGTGGCTTACCTTGAATGGCCGGCACTACATGGGCGATCTGGGGCGCCGGCCGAAAAATCGGAATCTTCTCCTACTGGTCTCGACGTTCACGTCTTCGAAACCAGATGCCTCCAGCCTCGCTGGCAAGAACTCCGGTTCAGGTCTCTCGACAGTGCGCTCGGGGGTGCGAGCGAGCCGCAGGCGCGGTGGAACGCGCTTCTCCCCAGGCCTCTAAGCCGGGCTCTCCGCTTTGCCGCAATCACGAATCATGTTTCACGAATAGACCTTCAAAAGTGATATGTAGCAAATAGGTAGGGGAATGATGTCCCGCTGCCCGGTGAATTCTCCTTCAGGAATCTGCCAGGAAACAGGTGTCCGAATCCGGCACCAAACGTGAGTTGCGGCGCAAACGCGTAGGACATGAAGACGTCGACCTCTTGTCCCACGTCGGTGTGAAGCGCTCCCCCGGCCGGTGCCTTCACGACGAGCGCTCCACCCGCGTTGTAGAGGCCATCGTAGCGGCTCGCCAGCCAGAAAAAGTAAAAATCGAAGTCCCCCTTGATCTTGCGATGCGGCAAAAAATCCGTTCCCATGCGCACCGCGCGCAAGTTCCGCCAGCCGACCTGATCGGTGATGCCGTAATACGCATGGTTGGTCGGATAAAGCTGATCGAAGGTGTTCACTTCGCCGTCTCCCGGGCGGGTGTTGCCAGTGGCGTAGTCGTATTCGAGGGAAAACCGGGGCGTGAGCGGAAGATGAGCAAGCGTATAGCCCCCGATCCAGTAACCCGCCCATGCCGCAATCGAATCGTTCGAGTAACTGCCGGTTTGCCGCGCCATTTCCATCGAGGTGTCGAAATGCGCCGGCCATGTCTGGACCCAGCGGAAACCGAGCGTGAACAGATCCTCATCTCCCGGTTGCCCTTCTTCGCTGATCACGCGCGGATTCGTTTTCCAAAAAATGTAAGGTTGGAGCGTTGTGTGTCGCGAGCCACTGCTGAGCGAACCGTAGATTCCGTAGAGGTTCACACCCGGCTGGCCTTTGTCCGGGCTTGTCATACGGATATTCACAACTGAAGACGCGAAGACGTCAACACTCGCTCGGCTCCATGTGAGCGTGAGCCTCGCGGCGTCATAGCTGCGCGCCGTATTGCTCCAATCGAAGGATCCTACCAGTCTTTGCGCTCCGAAATTCAATTCCTGACGGCCGACGCGCAAGCGCACTCGGTCCTGTGCTCCGGCATCGATCTCGGCGTAGCCTAGCCTCAGGTCGAAATTATCTTTCAGCGTGGAATTCAGATTTGCGGATTCGATTCCCGGCGCTTGCGCGTCTTGCCCTTGGACAAAAAAACGAAGCCACTTCTTCGGCGTGAATTCCAGGTTCAATCGGAAACGCGTAAGGTCATAACCATCGCCGCTGTTAGGCGCGAAATTGAAGGTGGTTCGTCCCTCCGCGCGGTCGCGAAACTCGCCACTGAAGTGTAGCCATTCCGGCAGCTGCCGATTCAGCGAGGTGAGGATCGAAGGAACTTTTGCCGACGGGGTCGGCTTCGCTGCCTGGCAGAGACCCGCCGGACAGGCTAAGAATGCCAACACTGCTGTGCCCGCCAGTACCTGCCACCATCGTCGCCAGTCGCGCACCCTGTCCCCGTTGACGCCGCTATCCAC
>JAKASH010000234.1 GCA_021828225.1 Acidobacteriota bacterium
GAATCGCCGGGTGGATTCGCCGGTCAGCAGCGGAGAGTACTACCGGGTCATCGACGTGACGCCGCCGGGAGAGCCGATCCATCATGAGATCGATCTGGCTGCCGACAGCGAAGCGGCCCTTGATATGAGCCCGCAACTGATCCAGGATTACACCAACCTGGTGGCCGAGACGGGGAAGTTGTTCGGGTCACGCCACTATCGCGACTATCATTTCCTGCTCACGCTCAGTAATCACGTCGCGCACTTTGGGCTGGAGCATCACGAGTCGGACGACAGCCGGGTGCCTGAATTTTCTCTGATCGACCCCGCGTTGCGTACGTACATGGCTATGTTGTTGCCGCACGAATTTGTCCACTCCTGGAACGGCAAGTTTCGCCGCCCGAAGGACCTGAGCCCGCCTTATTACGAGCAGCCGCAGGAGACCGATATGCTTTGGGTCTATGAAGGCTTGACGGAGTACCTCGGCGATCTCCTGACGGCGCGCAGCGGTCTCTGGACGCTCCGCCAGTACCGGCAGAACCTGGCGCTGATTGCTGCCACCTACGGGCCCGGACGGCCCGGACGCACCTGGCGCCCGCTGATTGACACCACCACGGCCGCTCAACTTCTTTACTTTGCACCCGAAGAATGGACCAACTGGCGGCGCGGCGTGGATTTCTACGACGAGGGAGTTTTGATCTGGCTGGAAGTTAACGCCATCATCCACCAGCAGACCCATGGCAAAAAATCCCTGGACGATTTCTGCCGGCTCTTTTACGGCGGTCCGAACGATGGCCCCCAACTGAAGCCGTACACTTTTCAGGATCTGGTAGACGCCCTGAACAAGATTGCGCCTTATCCCTGGGCAGACTTCTTCCACAAGCGCCTCGATTCAACTTCTCCGGAAGCGCCTCTGAAGGGTATCGAAGACAGCGGCTGGAAAGTGGTTTACACGAGTGTCGAGCCGCCGCTGCTGAAGGATTCGGAATATGTGCACGACAATATGAACGAGGCCTATTCGATCGGACTCATCCTGAAAGATGACGGCACGGTTGAGGATTCCATCGTCACCAAGCCGGCTTACAAAGCGGGCATCTCTCCGGGGATGAAGGTGATTGCAGTGAACAACCAGCAATTCACACCCCAGGTGCTTCGCCTGGCATTGAAAGCCGGCACAACTTCGACCCAGCCGCTCCGGTTGCTGGTCTTGAACGACGAATACTATAAGACCTGCACAATTGACTATCATGGCGGCGAGCAATTTCCTCACCTGGTCAGAGAGTCCGACCGGGCTGATTATCTTGACCAGATGCTGAAACCTCTGGCGGCGCGATAGCCGTGAGCATAACTTTACGGTGTCGATCAGGGCATCCGAATGGTTCCAGTGCTATGCTGATTCTGAGACGCGGTTTGCGGAAGGGGTACCGTTTATTCAGGCGCGCGGGTCCGGTCTGTAGTGCTGTCGCGCTTTGTCTGTTTGTCTCTCTTGTTGCAACGACAAACGGGCAGGGCCCGGCACTCTTGCCGCCGCCTGGGACCAGAATTGTTACCCTTACGCGCCACCGCGGATATTTCAACGAGCCGTCGGTGGCGATCAATCCTGGCAATCCACAGCAGGTGGTTGTCGCATATCAAACTGGAGCCCGCATTGCCTACTCGCAGGACGCCGGGGCGCGCTGGCAAATTGCTCCCGGAACCATGCCGCGCCACTATGTCGTCTCAGGCGACGTCTCCGTGGCCTATGACAATCGTGGCCATGCCTTTCTTTGTTACATTGCCTTTGACAAGCTTGGGACGGAAGACTACTGGGGACATAACGCCACTCGCAACGGAGTGTTCGTGCGCCGCTCGTTGAACGGCGGCCAAACCTGGCAGCGTCCTGCCGTTCCGGTGATCGAACATCCGACCCAGCCTGGGATCCCCTTTGAGGATAAGCCATACATTGTGGCGGACAACACGCATGGACCGTACGCGGGCAATCTCTACGTGGGATGGACGGAATTCACACTGACCCACTCCGTGATTCTCTTTTCGCGCTCGGTGGACGACGGGGTGACGTGGTCCAAGCCCATCCGGATCAGCACGCAAGCGGGACTGCCGCGGGACGACAACGGCTCTGTAGAAGGATTTTCCGGCATGGTGGGTCCGGACGGCACGCTCTATGTGGTTTGGGCCGACGGCACTCACGTTGTGTTTACATACTCGAAGGACGGTGGCCGCACGTTTGCTCCGTCGCGCGGGATCATTCCCATTGCGCCACCTTACTTCCACATTCCCGATGTTGACAGGACCGACGGTTTCCCGGTGATTTCCATCGATCCCCACGGGGGAAATGGCGCGGGCCTCCTTTACGTAACCTGGAGCGATTACCGCAATGGTGATGTTGACGTCTTCTGCTCAACGTCCTCCGATCGCGGCCGTACATGGACGCCTGCGGTTCGGGTGAATTCAGACCCGATTCACGATGGCGCCGACCAATTTTTTCAGTGGCTGGCGGTCGACCCGGTGACGGGAGCCGCAAACATTGTTTTCTACGACCGTCGAAATGACCCGGAAAATCGCCGGGCAGATGTGGTTCTTGCCCAGTCAACTGACCACGGCCACACCTTCCATAACTACCTCTGGATGGGCAAATCGTTCGACCCCAACAACGATTTTATCGGCGATTATACTGGTATCGCTGCCTACAGCGGGCGGGTCTACGGAGTCTGGACGGAAGAGCGCCCTCGCTCCAGCCGCCGTCAGGCTGAAAAACCGTTAGACCATACCGTGGTTCGCCTGGGAATCGCGGACTTTTCTCATCCCAGTAATTCTCATTAGTGGCGCCTTGCGGTTTGCCGCCAGGTGCAACCTCTCCGATTCTTCATCACGAAGGTGAAGCCTTACCAGTCTCGGGAGGGTTTCCTCGGGTCTTGCCGCAGGAAAGCTGTTACAAATGAGGGACGCGGCGAGACTTCATTTCTTCAAGGTGGTGTCTTAGCCGTTCCAGAACCTCTCTGTCTTCTCCTTCGCACAGCTTGCGCTCGATCTCCGAGAGTGCGAAGTGGATGATGTCATGGTGGTGAATCTCCTCAGGCTCCAGGCGGGCGCTGCATTCCAGCCAGATCTTGTGCAGAAGGTCGATTTCGTTCGGAGTCAGATGCGGCGCGTGCGGGCCCAGGTAATAAACTTCTTCCTGTCCCCGTGGCGAGTAGACTTCCACCGTCAGTTGAGGTTTGGGCTCAGGGAGGCCTTCCCATGCCAAACCGGCCCGGCGAGCCTCTTCCGCGGGTGACATCTTGGTCGAAGAACCAAGAACGATTGTGGATGACTGCAGGTTTTGACCCGCCCGCAAAATGCCGTCCCATACATCGGTTGCGGCAATCACGGCCAGTTTCACCGACTTGCCGTATTTCTCCGACAAGGCCAGCGCGCGCGTGAACAATTCCTGCTCATAGACCGTAAACAATTGTTCCGGGGCTAATCCATGCTCACCGGAACCCGCGCGCAAGAGGACCCGGATGTGGAGGACCACGACGTCCTGCCGCTCGATGTCAACGCGTTCCAGAACGGAAGCCAGGTGATACAACTTGAAATAGTCCGGGACGGGCACCAGGATATTGCCCGGTCTTGACCCAACTCCTTCAGCCGTGATTTCCTCGCTCGGCTCCAGATTGAACTGGTCGAGCTCACCGCGGGCGGCCCTGCGCTGGGAATGCTTCTCGGAGATGGTGAAAAGGATAAAGAACAACAGGGTGAAGGACACGCCGGAAATCGTGGCGACTTCCTTCGTGAAGAGGTTGATGGTTGCGGTTGCGAACAGGGTCAGCGTAATCAGTCCCAGCCCCACAGGAAATTCCAGACGCCCCAGCCTCGGGTTCAGGGGCACGCGGAATTCGCGCGGTCCGGGTTTGGTGAAGCGAAGCACCAGGACGCCCAGTCCCTTCATGGCGAAGCTCCAGATCACTCCGAAAGCGTATGCCTCGCCGAGAAGGATCACATTTCCACCGCTGAGGATAATGGTCAGAAGTTGCAGCGCAACCACCAGGTTGATGATCCGATGAGAGGTCCCGAAGCGTGGATGAGGCTGCCGGAACCAATCTGCCAGGACGCCGTCTTCCGAAACGCGATTCAGAACTCCGTTCGACCCGACAATGGCCGTGTTGACGGCGCCTGAAAGGATCATGATCCCGACGACAACAACAAAGCCATGGAACAGCAGGCGGAGCATCAAGGGCCCCGCCACGTTCATCGCCAGGCCACCGATCAGGTTGTCTTTGTAACTGAGCCGCGTGTGGGCATTCGGGATGATCATGAAGGCGAAGAAAGAAACCAGCGAGGTAAAGACCATGCTGTAAATGAAGACGATAAACGCGGTTTTCTTGAGGTTTGGCAGCTTGGGATGTTCGATTTCGCGGTAGACCTGAGCGAGAGTTTCGAGGCCGCTCATCGCCAGCACGGAATGGCCAAAGGCCACCAGGATGCCGACGAACCCGATAATCTCCGGCAGGCGGCTGGAATATAACCATCCCTCGGCACTGACGGAAAAATGGAGGTTGGAAGGCAAGGGAAGTGGAGGAAGGTGGCCACCTCTCACCCAGAGCGTGTACCCGCACCAGCCGATCATCAGGATCGCCAGGATCGTGGTGAACTCCATGATGCGAGCTGCCTTTTCGCTGGACTCCTCAATCCCTTTGACGTTTTGCCACCAGAAATAAAGCGTCACCGCCACTGCAAAAACGGCTGAGGTGGAATTGGTGGGAAGTACAACGTTGATATGAGCATACTGCAGAAGCTCGTTGATGAAGCCCACCAGGTACTGGCCGGCAGAAACGCCGCTGATCGGGCCCGTGAGGATGTAATCGAACATCAACGCCGAAACTGAAAACTTGGCAAGCGTACCACCCATGGCCTCCTTGACCACGCGGTACACGCCTCCGCGCACGAACATGCTGCAGCTTTCGACGTACATCTGCGCAACCGCATACGCAAACAGCATGACGGCCAGGATGAACCATGGGGCCGAAGGTCCGATCGCCTGCTCGGCAATGCCGCCGGCATAGAAAGCCGACGAGGCAAGGTCGTTCAGGACAATTGCCGCCGCGCGCCAGAAGGAGATAAACGTCAACATGGCCGTGGTAGCGACCATGACGCGTGGCAGCGTTACCACCCGTTTTTGAGGAGGTTGATCTGGAGGGTTATTTCCCATCGATGGGTACGCTGGGGGTGAAGATTATGGCGCCGTTAATTGAGAATCGGAAGTTTGTCACTTGTGACTACCTTGCCCAAAAGCAACACGATATGTTCTCACAACTGTCGGCCAGATTGGAATGGTTTTCTCAATCGCGAGGGGTATCCTGGTGAGACAAGCCTCTATTTTTTGAACGATGGAAGGAGTGCCAAAAACAATCTAAGACATTTGTTCGCATAGTGTTAGCGAGAACTGATCTGCGGCCGCACCAAAGGGGCAACGTTCAGAAACCGGTCTGAGTGTGAATGAGTGAAGAGCGGACCGCTCTTCTCAAATGGCTCAGCCACCACCCGAGGGAGCGCATGTGCCACCCGAGGCCCTTGACGATGTTCCCGAGGTCGCGAAGGACGAGAACTGCTGGTCTGTCTTCTTTGAGCCGCAGTGCGGGCATACGGGTGATTGCTGGCTCTTTCCCAGGACTAACTTTTCAAATGTTTTTTTGCACTTTTGACAAGTGTATTCGAAGATGGGCATAGA